>CAZHPP010000559.1:0-2747 GCA_964534535.1 uncultured Victivallales bacterium
CTGATAATTTCCGTCTGGGAGTCCCTGGAACGGACACAGGAAGAAGCGGCAGTATTTTCCAGGCGGGACTGCCCTGCTGATCCGGAGGGAATCCGTCTTCAGGTCCTTTGCCAGGAACTGAATGCTTTTCAGCAGTCCGGGCTGTTCCAGAAAATCCACGTTGAGCCGGCTGCCTTCAAGGTGGAACGGAACAGAGAGCAGTTCCCATGCGCCGGGAGATGTTCCTGCGGGGGCAGGTTCCCATTTTGAGAAAGACAGGGAGCCCGGAATTTCATACGTGCGGCAGGAGGATCCGCTGCCGGGAACCGGTTTGACGTCGAACAGGGAAGGCGTGTCAGAAGCGATTCCGCAGGCCTTGAGCACGCTTCCGGCAATTCCGGAGATCCGACATGGAATGGAATTGAAGACCGGGGCGTCATGATGTTCGTCCTTCCGTTTGATGAACGCGAGCATTTCCGGCGTATAGTTTTCCGTATGGTCGCCGACGATCACGATCGTCGCGGCATCGTAAAGGTTCAGTCGCTTCAGCTTTTCGATGAGGAGTTCGGCGTTTTTCAGGGAGCCGCGGAGCTGCTTCCGTTTGGAAGTCTCCTGGTTCAGCCTGAGGCTGTCGTCCGTCCGGGTCGGTTCGTGCGCGCCGTGAAGATGATAGTATTTGAAAGCTTTTTCAAAGGTTCCGGTGCACGCTTTCCGGTTCAGATTCCGGTAGAAGCCGATATCGAAGGGCTCATTCGGCGCGGAGGGGTCGGACCGGTCGTCCGAAGGCACAACGAAGGAATCCGTGGCGATATAGTAATATTCCGCAAGGAGCGGCTTCAGAAAGGCTGGAACCTGACGTTCCAGCACGGTATCCAGAAGCTTGACGGCGGAATCCTGCCGTGCCTGGTATGTGACGGGGCCGGTGTTGTCGACGACGTCCGGAGCGCAGCTGATTGTCTGGAGAATGTAGGGATAGCCCTCAATCCGGAATCCCGCCTTCCGGAAGAGCTGAAGCATGGAACGGGGATCGTGGCATGCCCGGTTCAGGTATTCCGCGTGTTCCGCACCATATTTCTCATCGTCCATTTTCCCGTCCCACGGCTTCGGGAATTCGATCCCGGTCAGGAGCGCGGGAACGGCATACATGGTCCTCGGAATCGGGCTGATCATGCGGTCGAAGCAGGTGAAATCGCGGAGCGCTTCCTTCAGTTCGGGATATTTCCGGAGGACTTCCTTGCACATGCTTTCCCCCATGGCGTCCACAACAAGGACGATCACGTTCTCCCTGGAGGCAAAGGTGAATTTCCCTGCGTTGCTGAGGGAATAGTCGCAGCAGTCGTATCGGGCTTCTGATCTGGAAAATGCCGGAATGGCCGCGGCCGCGGACTGCGAAAGCACTGCGAGCAGAAGAAGCCGGGCGGAATTTCTGCGGATCCATCCGCGGAGAAAGTATGCAGCTGCAAACGGAAGGGCGAGAAAAATGATGTGGGACGCGGTCAGGACCAGCAGGCAGGAAGACCCGCATCCGAGATTTTCTTCCGGAAAATAATCGCACCAGAACGAATACTGCAGAATCAGCGTGAGCGCGGCGGCATACGTCATGGCGCACACCGTCTCAAAGCACCGGCGTTTCCGGAGCAGGAAAAGCGGAATCAGGAAGATTCCGGAAACGAGCGCAAATCCTGCGAGCAGACATGCCGCTGCGCTTCCGATCCCCAGCGCGAATTCGGAGCGGTTGCCGAAATAGATGTCGGCGAAAGGGCCTGTCACGGCCGCCGCGGCCGTCAGCGCCGGATAAAGCGGAGGCAGAATATCCTGTTTCCATAGAATTTTCATCTCTGCACCTTTATTTTCTTGCAAGTTCGAGCAGGACGCGTCCCGAATCGGGAATTGGAACTGCAGTGCATTCCGTGTAGCGGGCGAGGAAGGCGGCCGTCATGCGTTCAAGTGTCCAGTCGCCGAAGACGTCCTCCCTGGAGCGGAGAAGTCTTTGCGTCTGCGGGTCGTCTTTCGGAACGAATTCGACCAGCGCGTGGGGCGCCGTCTGAGAGAAGAGTTCCGCGATCTGACCCAGAGTCCAGTTTCCGGAAATCCGCAGATGGTGAATCAGGGCAAGTCCCAGCACAAGATCGCCTCGGCACCGGGAAAAGAACGAAGCGCGCTCCCGGTTGAAGACTCCCAGTCCGGGAGAAGGGTTGTTCAGGTCCTGGAGCACGGGGCAGAGATTGGGCGATTTCGTTCTTGCCAGACGGTAAAGTCCTTCCGCGGCCATGGGGTCCATGTCTGCCGCGACGACCATTCCGGAAGACTTTGCCGCGATCTCTGAAAATACGCCTGTGTTCGCCCCGAGGTCCACGGTAACCGCGGGCGCAAGGCGTCGGCAGACCTCATCCACCGCCTTCTGTTTGAACGCAAATCCTTTTTCCGTATAACTGCCGCCGCGGTAGTCGGACCATTCCGTCCGGCGGCACGGAACCGAAAGGCCCGCGGCACAGCTGCGGAGTTCCCGCAGGACGGTGCGGAGTTTCCGTTCCGGCATGACGGTTTCCGCCCGTTTTTCCGGCGAGGCCGAACAGCGCGCCTCGAGCAGCGCATGAAGGTGGATGTGGATCAGCGGATCGGGCAGAAGCAGCGTCCGTGCGGGGAGAAGTCTGGAGGCGAGTTCCAGCGGAATCCCGTCGACGTTTTCCCGGAACAGGGAAAGACAGCGGAGGTCCGTGTGCTTCATCAGCAGGAGCGGCGCGAGGAAATGCCGGACGAACTGCCGG
>CAZHPP010000560.1:0-2743 GCA_964534535.1 uncultured Victivallales bacterium
ATCAGAAACAGTTTGATCATAAGCACGTATACACCCTCCACATTTGCGCGAACGTGTATCCGTGAAGAGAGAAAAACCACCATGCCGCCGCCAGAATGCCCGCCAGACCCGTCAGTATGCAGCCTCCGTACAGTCCCCCCAGCCACAAGCACTTTGACCGGGCTGCGTCTCGGCGAAACAGGAGTCCGACTTCGGCCAGCGCCGCGATCACCAGCAGTTCCAACGCTTCCCGCCGCAGCAGAAGGGCCAGGGCCAGCACACCGGCGCAGGCCAGCCCTCGGAGCATCGTTCGCAGCCAATTCCGTCGTTCGTCCCGCAGTTCGCACATCAGAAGAAAAATGCACAGCGCGGCGAGCATCCAGTAAACCTGATCACGCATGATGCAGGCACTGTATTGGATCAGAAACGGGTTGACCCCGATCAGGAGAGCCAACCAGAATCCGGGTTCCCTGCGGCCGAAAAAACCGCCGATTCCGTACCCCAGCAGCACCATCAGCATTCCGGAAGTCATGGAGATGATCGCCCCGAAACATTCCGGGGTGCATCCGAATGCCTTTCCCGCCGCTAACATCGCCGGGAAAAACGGCATGGAGTAGGAATGGGGCTTCTCGTAACCCGGAAAAACGGCCAGATGGCTGAGATAGTCCTCGGCGTGGTTCCATGTTTTCGAGTAATTGATGTAAAAAATCTCATCCCTGAGCAGGATGTCATGGCGGCTCCATTCCACCAGACGCAGGCCCAGCGCCAACACCAGTACCAGCGCCAGACCACCCCATTTCAGGAGCATTCCGGACTTCGAATTCAGCAGTGATAAAAATCCCGGTACCATTTCACGAACTTTCCCACCCCTTCTTCAATTCCGATCATCGGCTTATACCCAAAATCACGTTGCAGTCCAGACGTGTCGGCCCAGGTGGTGGCAACATCCCCCATCTGCATGGCCTTCATTTTCAGGACGGCCTTGCGCCCCGTCGCTTGTTCGATCGCGCGGATGAAATCCAGCAGTTTGACCGGGCTGCCGTGTCCGATATTATACAACCGGTAGGCGCCGGGCTCCGGCTTCCGGTTCAAAACCAGCGAAATCCCGGTCACGATGTCGTCGATGTAGGTAAAGTCCCGGGACAAATCCCCGTGGTTGAAAACCTCGATCGGGTGGTTTTCAAGGATGGCTTTGGTGAACTTGAACATTGCCATATCCATCCGCCCCCACGGTCCGTAGACGGTGAAGAAACGCAGTCCCGTCACGGCGAAATGGAACAGATGACAATAACAATACGCCATCAATTCATTGCTTTTCTTGGTTGCCGCATACAAGCTCACCGGCATGTCCACGCGGTCGTCCACGGAGAACGGGATATGGGAATTGTTCCCGTAAACGCTGGAACTCGACGCATAGACCAGATGGGGCACATCGAAATGACGGCATCCTTCCAAAACATTCAGAAAGGCGATGATATTGCTGTCGATGTAGGCGTAGGGGTTTTCCAGGCTGTAGCGGACGCCGGGCTGGGCGGCGAGATGGCAGACTGCATTGAATTTCTCGGCAGCAAGCAGTTTGTTCACGGCTTCGCGGTCGTCGAGATGAATTTTGCAAAAGCGGCCGCCGTCGTGGCTCTCCTGAACCTTTCCCGTGGAAATTTCATCGATGTCGAATCCGCTCTGCCGCAGGCGTCCCAGTTTCAGACGGACGTCATAGTAGTCGTTGATATTATCGACGCCGAAAACATCGTGTCCTTCCGAACGCAAACGCAGAAAGGTATGATATCCGATGAATCCGGCGGCTCCTGTAATCAGGATTTTCATTTGCATGGTGCCTTTTTACTCGGTGTTAATAATTATTCATTTCCGACCACGGATGACGAGGCGGTATTCCGCGATACTCCGTTCGATGCCCTTTTCCAGCGAAATCTGCGGCCGCCAACCGAGTTGATGCGCCCGACCGCTGTCCATCAACTTGCGATACATGCCGTCGAGCTTTGAGGCGTCCCAGGAGATTTTTCCGGTATAGCCGGCAGCGGTGGCAATTTTTTCCGCCAGTTCGCTAATGGTAATATCCATCCCATAGCCGATGTTGATCACTTCCGGAGAGTTATGATTCTGCATGAAAAAGTAAACCGCATTGGCCACATCATCCACATGCAAAAACTCTCGACGCGGAACGCCGGTGCCCCACAGAACTTCCTCGGACCTGTTTTCCTCTGCCGCCGTCACGAAACGCCGTATGAACGCCGGGAACACATGGCTGTTTTCCGGATGGTAGTTGTCATTGGTACCGTAAAGATTGCAGGGCATCAGGCTGATGGTATTGAACCCGTATTGACGCGACAGGTAGAAACAGAGTTTATATCCGGCGATTTTGGCCAGAGCATATCCTTCATTGGTTGGTTCCAGAGGGCCAGTCAGCAGGTATTCTTCCTTGATCGGCTGCGGTGCTTGGGTCGGATAAATGCAACTTGATCCAAGAAAACAGAACTTCTTCACGTTGTTGCGATAGCTTTGCATGATGACATTATTTTGGATTTCGAGATTTTCGACCAGAAACTCCGCACAATGGGTTTGGTTGGCCATGATTCCGCCGACCTTGGCTCCAGCAAGCACCACATATTCCGGTTTTTCCGCTTCGAAAAACGCCTTGACCGCTGCTTGGTTGCACAAGTCCAGTTCCGCATGGGTACGTTTCAGAATATTGGTATAACCTTCCCGCTCGAATTTTCGCACGCAGGCGCTTCCGACCATGCCGCGA
>CAZHPP010000561.1:0-2720 GCA_964534535.1 uncultured Victivallales bacterium
GCGATCATCAGGAATTTTCCGGTTTTTTTCGAAACGGAGATCATTTCGGCACAGTCTTCCGCGCTGAGGGCCATGGGCTTTTCGCTGAGGACGTGGAAGCCGTCCTTCATGGCGCGGCAGGCGTATTCGCAGTGGAGATCGGCAGGCAGACAGATGTCGAGATAGTCGAGCTTTTCATTTTTGATCAGCTCTTCATAGGACTTGTAGCAGTTCAGGGAACCGACCTCGGTCTTTTTGCTTTTCCCGAGATTGATCTGCATGTCCTTCATCTTGAACTTGGCGGGATCGATATCACAGACGGCGACGAGGCGCACGTCCTTCTGTTTTGCATACTGTCCGCCGTGATAATGACCCATTCCGCCGAACCCGAGAATTGCCGCCCTCAATTTTCTCTCTGCCATGATTCTGCTCCATGTAATTGTAAAAACCGCACGATGCGGTTTATTCTTTTGAGTAATGTAATGCTTCCTTCGTATTTTCAAATGGATAAAAACCGCATGTATTATGCTGAAATATCCAGAAAAATGCTTTTCCGCCGACAGTTTTGCATGCAGTTCACGGGGATTCCGGCCGCATCCGCAGCGTTTTTACTGTTTTTTCAAAAAAATAAAATCATTTTATTTTACAAATTAAATATCAATATGAAAGAATCATGGAGTCGTGGCCGAAAAATATATTTTTCACTCATTTTTTTATCATTCAGCCATGATTTTTCGATAAAAAAGGGGATTGAAAACAGAAAAAAATTCTTGATCTTTGTTCAGGAATTTTATGATTTTCAGCTTGCAAATTAAAAACATCCAATTATATTTGTTTCAAGGTTTAGAGGAAGAGAATCTGTTTTACCGGGGTTCCATTACATCATTTTTGATACAGTGCTGCAGCGCCCGTTCCGAATGGAGCGGGCGCCGCTGTTTTCAGGCGAATCTTCCGCAGGCATGGAAACGGAGTTTCACCGGATTTCCGCCTGAACATTCCACATAGAACGACCGGTCCTGGCTGACGTTTCCAGTCACGGCGAGATCGGTTCCGGAGGGTGTGGCAAGCTGAAAATTGACCTGAATTTCGGCCGGCGGCTCAATGCCGCAGCCGTTCCGCGCCAGCCAGTCGCAGAGCATGGCCGTGCAGCGTGCGTTGTTCAGGTGCTGATTAATATCAATTTGTGATTCCATCACGGTAAATTGGATCGGTTGTGCGGAAGGAGACGGCTGAATTTTATCAATTGCATCAAAATAGCGCGGCATTTCATTATCATCGGGAAGGATGCCGGGGAATTCCTCGCGGATGCGTTTCGGACGGAAGGAGACGGAATCGATCATCAGCCAGCGGCTGGAGGCGACGGCCAGGACCTCGCCTGTTTTCTGCGCGGTGAATTCGAATTCACGCGTGGCGAAGATTTTATCCATTCCGCTGGCCCATGTCTTCAGGAGGAACGTTTCGCCGTGCAGGGGGGCGCGCTTCACGGCGAGCTTCATGCGGGAAAGCACCCATAGCATCTGTTTTTCCGCCAGACGGACGTAGCCGATTCCAAGTTTTTCCGCATTGTTGGAAGCGACCTCCTGCATGGCGTCGAAGAAGGAATCGGTGCGGAGCTTTCCGGTGCGTCCGGCCTCGCCGTGACGCACGGTGAATGTTTCGATATAAGGAACGACTTTCATCTGGACCTCCTGACAGTGATTTCGACGGCGGAAGAACGGATCTCCGCCTCGGGTTTGGAAAGTGTGACCTCAACGGAACGGATCTGCGGGACCTCGAGACAGAGTCCGGCGACATGTTCCGCCAGAGCCTCGATCAGACGGAACGACGAAGATTCGACCGCGGAAACGATTTTCCGTTCCAGCGCGCTGTAGTCGAACGTGTCGGCAAGATCGTCGCTTTTCCCCGCTTTGGAGGAATCGAAGTCCAGCGCCAGATCGAACACGACGTTCTGCTTCCTGACACGTTCGCCGGGGAGAGTCCCGATGACCGTGGACAGTTCCAGTCCCTTCAGTCTCAGAGTGTCCATAAAAAATCTCCTGTTCATTCTTCCCGCTTTCACACAGGGCCCGGATGCGGGAATCTCCTTCTTCCATGAATGGAACTGGATAATATGAACGCACGGAAGTGAAAAATCAAGCAAAAAACGGGAAAAATCATTGAAAAGGGACAGGAACCGATGTATATTAATAAGCTGAACAAAAAATCATCAACCGGAAATGGAGAAAATATGTCCGCGGAACTTGACGAGCTGATTGTCGCGGCGTCCAACGGCGACGCCGAACCGATTCAGAAACTTACCGAGAAGATCAAAGCAACGGAAGTCAAGTCACTGCGGGAGGCTGCCGCGAACTTTGACATTCTGTTCGACGCGTGGAACGATTCCGGCGTTTCCGGGGAGGCGGAATCGAATCTCGTGCTGGCGCTCGCGGAAGTCGACGCGGTGGAAAGCGCTCCGTTCCGTTCGCTCCTCACGAACACGGTGAAAACCCTCCTTCCGCCGTACATTTCAAGCCAGGCGATCCTGAAGGCGATCGGCGCCCGCGACTCCACGGTTCTTCCGCACGACGTGGTGAACCGGCTCCACAAGCTCCAGCGGGTGCGCATGGGCGCACTGGTCCTGCTTTCCGAAAACGGAAGCTGGGGCAAACTCACCTCCATCGAACGCGTAACCGCCACGCTCGGCGTGACGACCCTCAAGACGGGCAACCTCAACAGCATCCCGGTCTCCTCCGCGCTGACCG
>CAZHPP010000562.1:0-2716 GCA_964534535.1 uncultured Victivallales bacterium
GATACGGTCTTCCATTCTTCTGGAGGACTGCTGGGCATACTGCTGCGGAACAGAAGCAATCCGTTTTTTTGAGCTTCCCCATCAGACGAAAATCAGCTATTGCACCGGCATCCTGGATTCCCAGGCTTTCAGGTTTGAAAAGAGCATTGATCTGAAACCGCTGATGGAAAATCCGAATCGGAAAATCTACATCGAACTTTCGGGAACAGCCGCCTTTGCGGGGAAGGACTTCCCCGAAATTCTGAAAGATATGATTCATCTGGTCCCGCCCGCCGTGGCCGGAAAATAAAGAGGGAAAGAAAACCATGCTGAAACGATCCGTTCTTCTGGCAGCTTCCGTCTTCATTCTGACACAGACTCTACAACCGTTATGGAGTGCCGAACCCGTGGTCCGGCTGCGAAAGCCGGACGCCAGGACAGACGCAGCCGAACTGACAAAGCTGGTGCAGTCCGCCTTCACCGAGGCAGGGAAAACAGACCGCGCACTGGTCATTGAAGCGGGAACCTATCATCTGGAGGATACGATCCGCTTCGGCAACCTGAAGGAAATCAGGGGAATCGGTTCTCCGCGGTTTGTCATGAAGAATCCTCAAAAAGACATTTTCCGGTCCGTCAGCATGTGGCGGACGAAAATCTGCGGGATCATGTTTGAAGGCGGTCACGACCAGCTGGTCCTCGGCAATGGGAATATCGACCGCGGACACTATGTCATTTCAAACTGCCGTTTTATTGAAAGCGCCGGCACGGGAATCCGCATTCTGCCGAAAACAGACTCCACTCAGGTGATCGTGGAAAAATGCACGTTCGACTGCTGCCGCCAGGCGCTCGTGTCCGTGACGGATCAAAGCATTTTTCGAGATTCCTGGATTCAAACAGCCAAAAAAAATCCCGACAACCTGGCTGTGATTGAAAACCACAATCATCTGCTCGCAGAAAATATCGTGGGCGTGCCTCTCGTCGTGGACAGCGATCTGCGCTGGATCAACAATTACGGAACGAGACTGACCTGCCGGAATTTCCGCTTCGGCGGCGAAGGCGGCGGATTTACTCCGGTCGTAAACTTTTCCAAACCCGCAAAAAACATGAACAGTCTGCAGATCCTGCTGGAAGACTGCGTCATGTCGGCGGAAGGCAACCACAGACGGAAATGTGCGGTCTACTGCGAAGAAATCCCCAATGGAATTATCCTGAAGAACTGCTGTCTGCTGGGAATCCCCCCGATCCGGATTTCCCCGAAAATCGACATCAAGACCTATTTCAGGGATATTATGCCCGGTATGCTCCGTTTCGATTTCAGGGACAATATCGGAGAGTTCGTGAATGTCCTTCCCGAGGGGTTCAGTGAAGCTGCCGCAGCCGCAGGGAAAAACAAGTTTTCATATCCCCGCGACATGCAGCTCTCCCCTGCGGAAACGACCGCGGCCCTGGACGCCGCAGCGGCCCGCCTGCAGAATTTTCCGCCGTTCAAGGATGGATATGACTCGAAAGGGCGGAAATGCCGGAATTCACCGGGAACCTTCCGTTCCATTACGACGGAATCGCATCTCTGGAAACTGGATGACTTCATGGATGCGACCACGGAACCCTGTTCCGAACAGCTGTCCCTGCGCGGCTGTGGAGAAAGCACAATCTTGCTGAACCGGGTTAGTAAGTTGAGACATCCGCACGTCCGCATCAAAAATGCAGAGGTTGATCTGGACCGCTTTCCGTTCCTGACATGGCGTCTGCGGGATACTCGGATTCCCGGTGGACATATCGCCGTTAAGATCATTGACCTGGCATCGGAAAAGGAGTCCATTGTCCTGGAGGATTATTCCGACCGTCAATTCAATTATCAGGCGTTTGATCTTCGGAAAATCTTGAATCGAAAATCAGGGAAAGCCATGATCGACATCAAGATTTATCTGACCTCCCCAAGAGTCAATATCGCCACACGCACGGACAGTCTGGAGAAAGGACAATTCTTTATTCTTGACTTCCTGCGGCTGGAGGAACCCTGATCGACGGAAGTTTTCCGGGGTTGACGGGGCGTTGATCCAGTCCGGCAAGCAGCGTCAGGAACGGTTTGCGGGCGTACCGTTCCCGCCAGGGAGTGTGTCCGCACCGGGAAAAAAGGTGAAGATCGAACTTCACGCCGTACTCCTTCAGCACGGAGGAAACGCCGTCCGACGGATGCGGGTCGTATTCCCCGTGAAGGATCGAAACGGGGACTTTGAGCCGGGCAAAGATTCCTTCGAGCTCTCCGCTCCGGCGCATGGCGGCGGCCTCCGTCCAGACTCTGGAATACTGTTCCGGATTGAACATTGCGGGCGGATCTTCCGGAATTTTCAGCGGAGCAAACGAATCGGCGGAATCGCAGAGTTCCCCGAGTTCCCGCAGGAGGGAAACATCCTTTCCGGCGGAAAGTTCCGCAAGCAGGGAATCGTAACGCCGGGCATCTTCCGGAGAAAATCGGCTCCGGCGGAGATCGTCGATGGAGCTTCCGGGATCGCGCAGGGGACCGCTTCCGGCAAGCACGAGGCGGGAAACGCGTTCCGGAAATTTTTCCGCAAAAATTCCGGCAAGCCAGGCGCCCCAGGAATGGCCGATCAGCAGGAACGGCGCATCGGCGGATTCCGTGAGCATGCGGAGTTCTTCGACGAGTTCCGGAATGGAATTCTTCGTCTGAAGCGGTTCGAACACGCCGGAATCCGTGCGTTCCGCAAGGGCGCGGGCG
>CAZHPP010000563.1:0-2715 GCA_964534535.1 uncultured Victivallales bacterium
ATATTTGCTGACGATTCTCAGAATGAAATATGCGGCCCCCACGATTCCCACCGTCCCGATCACCGTCAGGTCGAAGCTCATGCCGGAAACGATGAAGAAGATCGACATCACGGGCGGGGTGAAGCGGTTGATCTGCTTGAACACCGCCTTGTCGTTTGTCAGGTTGATGTAGATTCCGCCGAACACCATGCACGCGAGCAGGGGCGACACGTTGACCGCGGCGCAGATTCCGGAAATCCCCAGCAGCAGCGCCAGCGGCAGGATCAGCTTGTTTTCCCGGCTGCGTTCCGGCGTGATCAGACGGCTCAGCAGGACTCCGCAGAACGCTCCCAGGACCAGCGCCAGGAAATTGTAAATGAGCGGCATCAGGACCGCACGCATGGAAAAAACGCCCGCAGGATTGAAAAACGACGTTGCAAGGCTGAAGACGAACAGGCATACCACGTTGTCCAGCGCCACGACCAGCAGCAGCGTGTTCACGAACGGCCCCTTCGCATGATACTGCTTGATGGTCATCATGGTGCTTGCCGGGGCGGTCGCCGTGGCGATCGCTCCCAGGAGTGCGGAAAATTTCCAGTCGAAGTGGAAGAGAAAACGCATGGCGAACGTGATCAGAATTCCCGCAAGCAGCGCTTCGAATGCGGTCAGCACGAGAATTCTCGGTCCTGTCGCCAGAATTGCCTCCTTCCGGAAAAATTTCGCCACGCCGAACGCAATGAACGCGAGCGCGATGTCGCTGATGAAACCCATGCCCGAAATGAAGCTTTTCGGCACGGCGTTCAGCACGCACGGCCCCAGCAGGATTCCGGCGAGGATGTACCCGCTCACGTTCGGAAGCTTCGCAAGCTTGGTGAAACGCGTCACGAGAAATCCTGAAAGCAGAATGACCGAAAGCACCGAAAGAATCATGGTGGGTTCGTCGAATTTGTCAAATACCGAGGCCAGAGCTTGAAAGTGCATGGGGATTTTCACTCTTTCTTTTTGAAATGTTTCGGGAAGAACTTTTTCGGCGCGATTCCGAGGGCTTTGCCGAGTTTGACCGCGGCCTTGCGCGTCAGCTTGCGGTGTCCGGTCTCATAATCGCTGATCATGACCTGGCGCACGCCGGAAAGCGCCGAAAGCTCCGTCTGGGTCAGGCTGCAGGCGGAACGGAGTTCCGCGAGCCGGGTTCCGGGGGTCTCGCGGCATTCTTCCGCATGTTTTTTCCCCGGCTTCACTTCCTCGGCGCCGTAGAGCCGTTCCAGCGCCTTGAATATTTTCTTCGCCCCGGGCCCGCTCAGCATGACCGACGCCTTCGGCGATTTGACCGAAACAAACATGATGTTTTCCTTTATTACTTTTTAATCCAATAAAATATAACTGTTTATCACTTTTTTCAAGTACAGAATAAAAATAATTTACAGGAATGAAAAGAAAGCATGGGAAAACGGCGCGTAATATGCATTGACGGAGATTGAACAGCAAAATGGACGTGGGAATCAGTTTTCCGCACAGGTGGTGCGAGGGGCTCATTATGAAATGCCGGGGCGGGCAGCCCATGCCGGGGATTGCGGAATCAAGGCAAAAAAAATGGAGCCAATCATCGGATTTGAACCGATGACCTGCGCATTACGAATGCGCTGCTCTACCAACTGAGCTAGATTGGCTCGCGTACGGAAGCATAATCTACCATGCTTTTGCGAAAAATCAAGCGCCGGCGCTCAGAATTTCATTTTTTGAACAGTTCCCGGTCGAGATACGAAAATACGGCGTTCAGGTCGGTGAAATTCATGTATGCCTCGGAATCCAGCGGAGTCGGCTGGGAATTCACGATGACCATGTTCCCGCCTCCGCGCAGCGTGGCGTACGGCAGGGACGCCGCCGGCTGAACCGTCAGACTGCTTCCCAGGACCAGAAGAAGGTCCGATTTCGCCATGTCGTCGTACGCGCATTCCATCAGGTCGTTGTCCAGACCTTCGCCGTAGAACACAATGTCCGGCTTGATGACTCCGCCGCATTTTTCGCAGTGCGGCACCTTCCCGGAAAGGACGATCGGGGAAATCTGCGCATAGGTGGTTTCGGCATGGCATTTGCGGCAGTGGTGTGTGGCGGGGGAACCATGGATTTCATAGACCCTTTTGCTTCCGGCCTTGGTGTGGAGCAGGTCGATGTTCTGCGTGGTGAGGGAAACTAGCTTTCCCGCGGCCTCCATCTTTGCCAGGACCTTGTGCACGATGCTGGGTTCGTAGCGTTCCAGACAGTAGACGAATTCGCGCGCCCATTCGTAAAAATATTCCGGATGTTCCTCGAAACAGTCGATGGAAAGGATTTCCTCGACCTGGAGTCCGTGCCAGCGTTTGGTGTAGACCCCGTTGACGCCGCGGAAGTCGCGGATCCCGGAAAGGGTGGAAACGCCCGCTCCGGTGAATGCGGTGATGTGTTTGGATTTCCGGACAAGTTCCAGAAGCTGTTCCAGTGAAGCCATGGCGATTCTCCTTGATGACAGAAGGTATTATAGCGCGGAGGAACGGAAATTACAAAATTTTTTGGCTGTGTACGAAACGTTGACTGTTTTTTTCAGGGATTCGGGGGGCCAGGGGGAAAAACGGAAGTTTGCCCCCTGGTCGACAGGCGTCGACAAAAAACGAGCGCAAAAAATTTGAATTTTTTGCGCAGGGTGCAGGGCTCTTTGAGTCCTGCCGAGGGTTCAAGGGGCGAGCAGCCCAATGGTAATGC
>CAZHPP010000564.1:0-2690 GCA_964534535.1 uncultured Victivallales bacterium
GCATCATATGAAGCGCTCTTGCACTTGGCTGCAAGCATTATCGCTTTTCGAAAGACAGAAGTTATTTAGGGATAAGTTATAACCCAAAGGAATAAAACCAGTGGAGTTCCGTCAGAGAGCCCAGTGCATTCCGAAGAAAATGGACATGGCATCTCTGACAGACCGCCTCCATCAGCCCCTGGTCCGCGGACTGCGGCGAACCGCGGCGAACATCCGGAACATTTCAATCCGGTTCACGTTAAATTCCAGGCTGTCCTGATCCACGACACGGGTTTCCACCGCATGTTTCCCCGGAATGGCAATCACACGGTATTCTTCCGGCGCATCAAGACGCAACCGTACTGTGACGTTGTCGATCGGGATCGGCGGCAGCGATTCCTGACGGTTTTGCAGATTGACCACGATCCGACCGCCGTCGTCATCGCGAAATGCTGAAATTTCAATCGGTTTGGGCGCATCTGTCCAAAACGACGGCGTCCCTTTCCTGAGACTTTCCACCAGACCGGCGAAGACATCACGATGCAGTTCAAACAGCGATGGATGCAAACCCAGCGGATTTTCCGGCGGAGATTCCAATTCTCCAATACTGTAAAGCACCGTTCCGCTGCCAATCCGATGCCGGACCAGATACGGCCGGTCAGTCGGAATGCCGGGGGGATTGCTGATCGCTGAGGCAAAGTGGTCATCGTCCTTCGGGTCGGTATACAATGGAACTGTTACCGCCAGAATCCGTGTTCCTTTCCCGGCCTGGACCGTTGTCAGAGTCCGGTCGATCTGAAGCGGATACGCTGACGTGCAATACCGCGAAAGAATCGAGCGGGCAGTCGGCGCTGCGTAAGCCGGAGACGGGAGCGTCTTTCCCTCAAAGGAGACGCCGAACACATCTGCCAGTCCGAAATCCCGCCGCCGGACACCGTCAGTATCATACAGCGACGTTTCCCCGCTGGCGTAAAGGCTTCCGCCAGCGATCACATAGCGCCGGAACGCGGCGCATTCACCGTCGTCCATCTGGGCGACGGCCGGCAGCAGGACCGTCCGGTAACAGGAAAGCCGTCCGAGATCCTTGCGTGAGATGAATGTGTACGGAATATGATGTTCGGCAAGTGCGCGCACCATATTCATCAGCCGCAGCTGCGGAAAGGATTCATATTTCATTCCGGTGATCGGTGTGCCGGCCATATTGGCATCGTACATTGATTCAAAGCTGTAATAGATCGCGACATCCGCCACCGGTTCCGCATGGGAAGACAGATATTTCTCGTATTTGCGGACTTCGGCAAAGACGCGGCGCGCTTTCCCGTAGAATCTCCGGTCAAGGGTCCCGACCGGGTCGATGGCATCGATCAGCACGAAAGCCGCGTTGTTGGCCAATGCGGAATACGCCTCCGCCATCAGCGTATGGAGGCTTTTTCCGGCGGTGTGCCGGGTAAGGTCTTCACAGCGGCTGACCATGTATTCCACGGGACGGTGTTTCGACAGCGAATAAAACAATTTGCACACCGTCGACGCCTGAACCGCATCGCCGTAGAAGTCTCCAGCCATGTAATCCGCAGTCTGCGTGAAGGCGAGATTGCCTCCGCCGCCCCATCCGGGGAATATCGTCACATCCTGAAGCGCAACGGAAATTCCAGGTGCGGATTTTTTTGCGGTTTGGACAAGCTGCCCTGCAAATTCGGCAAGCCAGCGCTCGCGGACGCGGACAAAACGCGTCCAGGCCGGATCATCCCAGTCGATCCTGTCGGGAATGCTGCTGCCTGTTTCACGCCGGAAGCGGGCGCGGCAGGCGGGACAGACGCACAGCCGCGACAGCCAGCCGATCATATCTACCCAGAGCCCATCCATCCGGTACGCGGCAGTCAGTTCTCCGATCAGGGCGTCCACATATTTTCCGAACCCGGTGTTCGGACAGCAGAGCCCGAACCGTCCCCCGTTTTCGACGGTGCCTTTGCCGTCCGGCAGGATCATCCGCCATTCCGGATGGGTGTCGTAGGCGAAGCGGGACCAGACGTTAAAATATCCGACGGTGCGAAGGCCGGAAGCGCGGCATTCCCGCAGCGTCTCGCCGAACAGGTCGCGTCCGTGAAGTCCGGCGTGCATGTGGCCAATCCGGGTCGGCCAGAAACAGATGCCGAGACAGTTTCCTGCGTAAACGATGGCCGTGTCCGCGCCGGAAAGCTTCATCATCCGTGCGTATTGAACCGGGTCGGCCTTCGACAGAAAGTCCGGGTTCCAGTCCGGAATGTGCATATCGACCAGCAGCCTGCGACGGCTTTGCTCATACCAGGGGCGGGAAGGGAGGCTTCTCATCGTTACCTTTTCCTGGCACAACAGTGTTTCATTCATTAACAGGTTCCAGCGACAATTCGTGAATGTTCAATTCGCCCGCGCCGACCAGTGAAATCAGCGGAGAACAATAACCGCATTTCAGATGCGTAGAGCGTTCCACATAAACCTTCGGTTCCGGAGTGAGGTTCTTGTTGAAACTTGATCTGACTATGCCTTTCAGCACTCGGCCGTTTTCATCCACAGGATAGCTGAGCAGTCCTGCCGAGAATTTTCCGCGGCCGGAAACCTTGATCCGTATCTTGAAGCGCATTCCGGCCGGAAGCAGCCACTGATTTTTCCCGGGATTCACCCATATCCCCGTATATGCAGCGCCCTTGGAAACGATGCGCAGGACACCGTCCCTA
>CAZHPP010000565.1:0-2681 GCA_964534535.1 uncultured Victivallales bacterium
GGCGGTGCATGCGTTTGTGGGGTACTTCTTGGGTGATGATACGGCAAAAGCCCAGGGGCGTCTAACGCTAAACCCACTTAAACATATCGATCCGGTGATTGCGGCGATGGTCTGGACCCTGATGGGCTGGAAGGCCTGTCTGATCTATTGCGTCGTGTGTTTTCTGGCGGCGCTTGCCGGAGGCTGGCTGATGAGCGTCTTTCATGCGGAACGTTTTGTGCGCAGGATCGCGGAACGGAAGATTTCCTGCTGCGGAGACCATGAAAAAACGGTCGTTCCGGGAACGTTCAGGGACAAGTTCGTTTCCGCCTGCCGGACGGCCTACGGCGATCTGCTCGGCGTGCTGATTTACCTGATCGTCGGAACGGCGGTCGGCGCGGCGATTTACGGATATGTTCCGCAGGAATGGGTGCTCGGCATTGCCGGGAAAGACAACGGATTCGCCGTTCCGCTGGCGGCTCTGATCGGCATTCCGCTCTATATCCGGACGGAAAGCGCGATTCCGATCGGGCTTGCGCTGGCGCAGAAGGGCATGAGCCTCGGCGCGGTGATCGCGCTGATCATCGGCGGAGCGGGCATGGCGATCCCGGAAATGTCGATGCTCCTGAGCATCTTCAGGGCGCGCGTGGTCGCCGCCGTGATTGCACTGGTATTTCTCACCGCCGTCATCGGCGGATACGCTTTTGACCTGATTCTTTAAAACAAACACGGGAGAAAATGAACATGAAAGTCCAAGTCTACGGAAGCGGCTGCGAAAAATGCAAAAAGCTCGCGGCCAATGTGCAGACGGCGGCGGAAACGCTCGGCGTCAGGATCGAACTTGAAAAGGTGACGGACATCAATGCCATCACCGACGCCGGAATCATGATGACTCCGGCGCTGGCTGTCGACGGCAGGATCGTGAGCGTCGGGAAGGTGCTGAGTCCGGAGGATGCGGCAAAGTTCCTGAAGCCGTCAGCCTGTTCCTGCGGCGGGACATGCGAAGTGAAGGAAGCGGCCGCTCCAGAACCGGAAAAGCCTTCCTGCGGCTGCGGAGGTTCCGCCCCGGCGGAGGAATCCGGCTCCTGCTGTTGCTGCGGAGGCGGAAAAAACGGGAAAAAGATTCTCACGGCGGTTCTGCTTCTGTTCGTGGTCGCGAGCGTGGCATTCATGGCTGTGCGCGAAATCAATGACAGGAAAACAGCGGGAGCATCTGCGGAGACTGCGGTCAAATCTCCGGTTCCGGCATCAAAAAATGTGCTTTCGGTCTACTATTTTCACGGGACCCGCCGCTGCGTGACGTGCAGCAAGATCGAACAGCTGGCGCGCGCCGCCATGGAGTCCGGGTTCGCCGGAGCGGTGAAGAAGGGTGAACTCGTATTCCGTTCGGTCAATGTCGACGAACAGGCGAACGCACACTTTGTCAATGATTTCAAACTTGCCTCGAGCACGGTGGTCATGGAAAGAAACGGAAAGTTCGAGAAATTCGACGATGTGTGGAACCTTGTCGGAGAACCTGAAAAATTCACAGCATACCTTCAGAAGGGTGCGGCAAAAATGATGGAGGCGTCAAGATGAGCGGATGTTCCTGCAGTTGCGGAAACGGAAAACTCAAACTGATCTTTGCATGCAGCGGCGCGTCCGATGTCGGCGAGATCGCGGACAGAGTCGCGCGGAAACTGAACCGCGAAGGCTCGGGCAGGATGTTCTGTCCTGTCGGAATCGGCGGACGCGTATCGGGGATCATCGAATCGACAAAGGCGGCGGATATGATCCTTGCCGTGGAAGGATGTCCGCTCCAGTGCGTGACGAAGTCGCTGGAACTTGCCGGATTCAAGGGGTTCCGTCAGCTCAGGCTCTGGGAGTTCGGACTGAAAAAAGGCAATTCTCCGGTCACCGACGAAACGATTGAGCGCATCGCAGCCGAGGCCCGCAAACTGCTTTCGGAATAAGGCTTGAGGTCAAACATGGACGGAATGATTCCTGCCGCGCTTGCGGCGGCCTGGCTGGGCTTCCTGACCTCGATTTCGCCGTGTCCGCTGGCGGCGAACATCGCGGCGGTGAGCTTTGTCGGACGCAAGGTTGGTTCGATCCGGGCGGTTCTTGCCGCCGGATTCCTCTACACGCTGGGACGGAGTCTGACTTACATGCTGCTTGGCGCGCTGCTTGTCGGCGGTATGATGGGCGCGCCGGAAGTCTCGCATGTCCTTCAGAAGTACATGAATCTGCTGATGGGGCCGCTGCTGATCGTCGTGGCGATGGTCCTGCTTGACCTGCTGAAACTTCCGGCATCCGGGAGCGGACTCGGCGCATCGGTGCAGAAGAGGATCGAACGGCTCGGCACGGCGGGAGCATTGGTCCTGGGTGTTGTTTTTGCGCTTTCCTTCTGTCCGACTTCGGCGGCGCTGTTTTTCGGAAGTCTGCTGCCGCTGGCGGTGAAATTCGAATCGGGCGTAATCCTGCCGGCGGTTTTCGGAATTGCCACGGGACTTCCGGTGCTGATCTTTGCATTCATGCTCGCGTTCAGCGCCAATCTGGTCGGGACGGCATATCACAGACTGGCCGGATTCGAAGTCTGGGCGCAGAAAATCACAGGCGTTGTATTTCTGATTGTCGGCATCGGCATGACTGTCGCCGTTACGTTAGGTGTAGAATTATGGTAATACATTTCCAATGGGCTGCTCGCCCCTTGAACCCTCGGC
>CAZHPP010000566.1:0-2673 GCA_964534535.1 uncultured Victivallales bacterium
TCCGGAAAATCTCCGTCCGGGGAATCTGGACTGATCATAAAAAACGAAAGGATCTGCAATGAAACGCGTTCTGATTTTTCGCGGTGGATGGACCGGACACGAACCGGTCGAGACCTCCGACATGGTGGCCGCCGAACTCCGCCGGCATGACGTGACAGTCGACCTCTTCAACGACCAGAAGTGTCTGCTGGATCCGGAACTCAAGACCAAATACCAGCTGATCGTCCCCGTCTGGACCATGGGCACGATCGGGGAAAAGGAAAGCGCCGCACTTCTTGACGCCGTCCGCTCCGGCGTTTCGGTCGGCGGATGGCACGGCGGATGCGGCGACGCCTTCCGGGAAAATACCGAATACCAGTTCATGATCGGCGGACAGTGGGTCGCGCACCCGGGCGGGATCACCGATTACACGGTCGAAATCACGCGTCCGACGCATCCGATCATGGCCGGCCTGACCGATTTCAGGATGCACAGCGAACAGTACTACATGCAGGTCGACCCCGGCAATCATGTGCTTGCCTCAACGACCTTCTCCGGCGAACACGCCCCCTGGATCGCCGGAACCGTCATGCCGGTCGCATGGACGCGGCAATACGGAAAAGGGAAAGTATTCTATTGTTCGCTCGGACATGTTGCGGCGGATTTCCGCAATTCTCCGTCGGCGCTGACCATCGTGGTCCGCGGACTGCTCTGGACTCTGGGTCTCTGCTGAATCCGAAATCGGGCACCCGGGAACGGAATTCCGTCCGGGTGCCTGTTTTTTTTCATTTTTTTGTTTCCGGGGTCTTGACAAAATCTAGACAATGTTGTATAATTATTTTATCATGAAGACCATCTACCGGAAATGCACGGAGGTTTACTCCGATCTGAGCACGCTGATCCAGAACCGCGTGGAAGCGCGGTCGTTCCTGCTTCCTCCGGAACTGCGTCTGGCCTCCGAACTGGGAACCAGCCGCATGA
Source organism: uncultured Victivallales bacterium (assembly GCA_964534535.1). Lineage (GTDB taxonomy): Bacteria > Verrucomicrobiota > Lentisphaeria > Victivallales > UBA1829 > CAZHPP01. The sequence goes on from CAZHPP010000566.1 coordinate 961, forward strand.
CGCTCCGCAAGGCGCTCGTCATGGCGGAAAACGATGGACTGATCCGGCGGGACAACAAGAAGACGATCATCCTCGACCGGAAGCCGTCGCTCGCGAAATGCGGGCGGATCCTGTTTGTCGTCCCGGGCGAGAACGGCACGATCCGGCATCAGGCGCTGGAACGGCTCTGGCTGAAACTTTCCGGAGAAGTCCGCACGCTGGACGGCAATATCGTTCCGCTCCTGATCGGAGTCGACTCTTCCCTGGACGAATTCAATGCGGAAGTGCGGAAGTCGGACATCATCCTGACGACCGTGGGAAGCGGTTCGGCGGAGGAGATCGACCGGAAAATGCTGGAACTTTCAGGCGATTCCGGGCGGAAATTTGTGATTTCCCTCACAGAGGAATTCTCCGGATGTTTCCGCAATTATATCGCATTGGACAACATTCTTGCAGGAAGCATGGCCGCGGAGGAACTTGTCCGTGCCGGAGCCAGAAAATTTCTGATGTTCTGCGACACGCCCAGTTCTCCGGCCCACCTGAAGCGGCTTCAGGGATTCCGCGAACGGATTCTTTCCTTCCGGCTTCCCGATCCTCTGCATTTTCTGAATTCCGAGAAGAAAATGAACCCGGCATATTACATGGACTGTGTGGAAAAACTTGCCGGCGAGTTCGATGCGGGGCATGTGGACGGCGTATTTTCCGCCAGCGATGAAGGAATTGACGTGATCCTGATGAAGATGTTCGAGCGCGGCGTGATTCCTTCAAAACTCAAGGTCTGCACGGTGAACGGCAGCGGGATCGGACTCCGGCACAATCCGCCGGTCACGTGCATCAGCCATGGGACGGACGGCGTCGTGGCCGAACTGATAACTCAGCTGAAGAACATTGCGGAAGGTTCGTTTGTCGAACCGGTCCGCCGTCTGATTGTTCCGAAACTTTATAAAAACAGCACCACTTAAACGAAGGAAAAGGGATTATGCTGAAACGCAGTCGGGAGGATGGATTTTTCACATTGATCGAGCTTCTGGTCGTGATTGCGATCATCGCGATTCTGGCGGGGATGCTTCTGCCGGCGCTGAACGCGGCAAGAGAAAAAGCGAAGAGTATTAATTGCACTTCCCAGCTGAAACAACTTGGAACTCAGCAAAGTCTTTATAACGCACAGTATGACGACTATATCATTCCGCGTGTTGCGGACACAACCTGGCATGGATATTTTGGTGATATGCTGTATGGAAAAGGGAATTGGAATACCACGAATACGGCTGAACCGCTCAAAATATTCAGCTGTCCCTCTGAAGCACGGCATTCCAATTACAGGACAAGGTCCAATTATGTCTATAATGCCTATGCGGGAAAAACTTCATCTCTTCCTATTCTGAAAATTACTGCAGTAAAAAAGGTTTCAGAAAAGGCCATAATGACGGACGGATGGATAGAGAATACAGGCTACTATTGTTTCATGCAGGGGGCGGGGAATATAGAAAATATCCATTATGATACGGTCGCATTTCATCATAACAGACGCAGCAATACCCTGTATCTGGATGGACACAGTGCACAAACCATATATTACGACTGGACCAAAGCAACATTATATACGCTTCCCTGAACGTTGGGACACAACCTTAATTCCAGGTTCTGGTCGTGGCACGGAAAACTGGCACAGACAAACTGGAATCACAATAAACTAAAGGATATGCTGATTCATATCCAGAAAGGGTTTTCTAT
>CAZHPP010000567.1:0-2660 GCA_964534535.1 uncultured Victivallales bacterium
AGATCGACGGCAATTTCGGCGTTGCGGCGGGCATTGTCGAAATGCTTCTGCAGAGCCATCGTCACTGCAAGGGAAAGATTCTTGTGGAACTTCTTCCCGCTCTGCCTTCGGACTGGAAAGAGGGTTCCGCAAAAGGAATTTGCGCGCGGGGCGGTCTTGTGTTCGACTTCAGCTGGCGGAACGGACATGTCGTCTCCGCCTCGGTCACGGCGAAGTGCGCGTGTGAATTTGTTCTCCGCGCGAACGGTTCCGACCGTGAACTGACCCTGAAGAAGGGTGCCGGCCTTGCCCTCGGGTTCCTTGCGCCTGAAAAGTAATCTGCACAATAAACTGGAATGCCATAAAATAAGGGTTCAAAATCATGATGAATGCTGCTGTGACCGATGGTACGGGAAAAGTCTGGATCGAAAAAATCCCCATTCCGCAGCCTGGTCCCGGACAGTGTCTCTGCCGCATGCTGGCCGCGGCCACCTGTTCCGGAACGGACCGCAAGATCGCCCATGGAAAACTCCAGTACGTTACCTCGAAGGATTATCCCGGAGTGCTTGGACACGAAAGCGTCGGCGAAGTCATTGAATGCGGTCCCGGTGTCACGGCATTTCAGAAAGGCGATCTCGTAATCCGCCCGACTGCCGTGTACCCGGATGAGCATTATGCCGGGTTCGGTTCCTGCTGGGGCGCGTTTGCGGAATACGGCCTGATCACGGACACGCGGGCGTTCCTTGCGGCAAATCCGGGAGCCGGAGTCAACAGCTACTGCCGCTACCAGCTCAAGATTCCGGCAGGACTGATTTCCGATCCGGCGGATGCCGTCATGCTGATCACGCTCAAGGAAGTCCTGGGATTCGCTCACAGCGTTGGAATCGGCTATCTCACTCCTGTCCTGCTGCTGGGCTGCGGATCGGTCGGACGCTTCTTCTGTCAGGCGGTCAAACTGCTCGGCGGATATCCGCTGATCGTTGCCGCGCGGAACGGAAAACAGCGTCAGGCCGCGCTGAAGGCAGGAGCGGATTTCGCCGTGGACATGGGGCGTGAAGGCTGGACTTCCGAGGTCCTGGAGCTGACGGGCGGACGCGGCGCGGCCCGGATCGTGGATACGACCGGAGTCGCGGCCCCGGTCCTTGCTTCGTTCCCCGCCCTTGCGCCAGACGGCAGAGTCACTCTTTATGCGACTTATGCGCCGGAGGAACAGGCGAAATTGCCGAAAGATAAACTCCTTCGCGGCGAAACAGGAGAGGTCGAAGCGCATCCTTTCGTCTGTTCGCTGCTGCGGCACGGCGCATTGAACGTGCGCCGGCAGTATTCGCACCGCCTGCCGTTCCGGATGGTTGCGGAAGGTCTCGACATGATCGACCGGAAAGAGGCGTTCAAGGTCGTCTTCGATTTCTGAACGGGAGAGAAATGTGCCGTCTGTTTCCTGCGGTGGGGACTATTTCCTGCTGCCTGAACGGGACGCCATGCCGCGGAGAAATCCGCTCAGCTGTTCCGCATCGTTTCCGCAGCTCGGAATGTCGGTGTAGTAAAGAAGTTCCCATGATATGAGCTTCCGGACGAACTTCTGCGCGTGGTTCATCTGCGCCTTGATCCGTTCGACGGAAGCCGTCCGGCTGGGATTGAGCTGGAGAACGTTGTCTTTGCGGTCGAAGACCTCCACGTTGCTCCAGAGTTCGATCCCGCGGGAATCGCACAGTTCCTTCCAGATGCGGAAGCAGGGTCCCTGATCCTTCAGAAGGGTGCAGCAGCTCCCGACGGAGTCCTGCGGCGCCAGAATGTCCAGCGGCACGTCCTTCAGAATCGAATCCCATGCCTGAAGCATTTCTTCGGCTCTGCCTGGGAAATATTTGGTGCCGGGCGACATCAGAATTTTCAGCGAGGAGTCTTTTTCCTTGAGTTTTCCGCAGAATGTGCCGTAGAGGCGGTTCAGCATCTGTTCCTTGGATTGGTTCCTGGTTCCCTCGAACGCGGTTTCAGGCGCAAAGTATATGCCCGCGAACATTCCGCGGTACAGGGAAAAAAGTTCCTCCAGACAGCGCAGATGGTTTGAACTTTCGGCATCGACGAGCGAACCGTCCAGATCGTTCCGCCAGCCCGCCGCGGAGCCGTAGCCGCCCAGATAGACCGTGAGCCCGAGTTCTGCCGCGCTTTCCAGCATCGGAGCTGCGACGTTGAACTGGCGCATGGAACTGAATGCTTTGCTCGGATAGTAGCATTCGCCGAGCTCGTTCCAGAGCGCGGCCTGCAGAATGACCGTGTCGATCCCGAACTCCCGGAGCCCGGAAAGACGTCTCTTCCATTCCGCCCTGTCCGCGTGAACCATCGAAATCCCTTTGTAGTTCGGAGCATGGGCGTAAAGGAAGGTTCCCGTGATCGGCATGGACGGCATTTCCTGCGGATGCGTTTCCAGAAAGAGGCTGTTTTCTTCATGGGCCCGGGCGATCTGTGCATTGCACTCCTCGACGATTCCCGGCGCGGCCATGAAGATGCTGTATTCGCCCAGGTTTCTGACTGTGAAGGTGGAATCGGCCATGATTTCCGCTGTCTCCCGTGATTTTCTTCTGAGGTTTTACTCTTCTTTTCCCGTTACTTCCAGAACGGCGAAATCGTAAGGTTCAAGATGCAGTGCCATTTTGCCGGGCGCGGCTTCAAGAAATTTTCCGCTA
>CAZHPP010000568.1:0-2659 GCA_964534535.1 uncultured Victivallales bacterium
GGCCGCTTCGAGCATTCCCATGATCTCAAGTTCGTCGGCAAGTGTGACCGGAGCCTTACCCGTGCGGAAGAATGTTTCGCAGAGGTCCAGAACAACCGGTTTGCCGGAATAGGTGATTCCGTAAGCCTTCTGGTGCGATGCATTGTCCGAAACCCATCCTCCGTAATTGCCGGAGTTGCAGATCATCTGCACCGTTCCGACCCTGCCGTCGGAATAGTTCACGCGGAACATATATCCCTGCGGGTCGGGCATGGCTTCGACGGTCGAAGCGCCGCAGCCCATAAGGCTCTGGAGCAGTTCAAACGAATGGACTCCGTACCAGACTATCACGGAGCGTCCCTCCGGAGCTGTGCCGATGCTTCCCCATGCGGCGCCCCGTTTCGGGGCGATCCCTGCGGCTGAAGCCTCTGCGGCCTCCCTGTAGAAGCGCATCTTGCTGGCAGTGAAGAACGGAGCATGATATTTTTCCGAGAGTCTGATGATTTTCAGGGCATTCCCGAATGTGTCGGCAAACGGCTTGTCAAGGAAAACCGGCTTGCCCAGCGGCGCGCATTTTCCGAACAGGTCAAGATGCATGTCGGGGTCGTTCGACTCAAGGAAAACCGCATCAATGTCTTTGACGGCTTCCTCAAGACTGCGAGTGACTCTGACTCCGAACGATTCGAGCTTTTTCTGCCGTGCGTCCTGTCCGTCTTCGGACTGGAACAGAGACGGGAAGCGCCATGCCGAAACCACACGCATTCCGGCGGAGCGCTGTCCGGCGGGCAGAGCCGGATCCTGGATCCAGTGAACGAAATCCACGCTGTGGGATGTGTCCAGCCCAATCACCGCGATGCGAAGCTGATTCATGATCAGAACCTCATTTCCTGTTATTTTTTTCTGTGGGAAAGTGCGATTCCGCCGAGAAGCGGATTCGTGTTATTGATCTTCTGCAGTTCGCCGGCGTATTCCGCGACCTTGTGCACAGCCTCGATATATTTGTCGATGATGCCCGTGTCAAAGTGTTTGAACCATGGTTCGGCAAGGACCTTCGTGTTGATGACCGATGCGACAGGGAGTTCCCCCGTGAGTTTGCGCGGATCGACGTTCTTCGGCAGGAAATACCTTGCGGTCGGTTTGCCGTGCCCGTAGATGTCGACGTCGTAGAACACGCTCGACCTGTGGAGCGGATAGTTGCATCCGGCGGAGAATCCCCTGCCGCCGACTTCGGCGGAAAGCGCATCGGCGAACGTCACGTTGGAAACGCCGTGAAACGCCTCGGAATCGTAATGGAAGCGCGTGGCATACCAGCCGGACTTGTCGCTGCCGCTGTCCTTCGGATAGATGATTCCCAGTCCCTTGACGTCGCCGATTCCTTTCCAGAAATATTTCATGGCCCGGTCGATTTCGGCGACTTCGTCCGGATATTTCTTCAGCTGTTCAAGTCCGATCGCGGCGGAGACCTGGTGCATGCGGTTCTTGAGTCCGCCGAACGGAACGGTCAGAGTATCGGCATATTCCTCTTCGCTGTAGACTTCGGAGATGCGGTCGTAGTGTCCGAAACGGATCGCGCGGCGATAGATTTCCGGATCGTCCGTGAGCAGCATCCCGCCCTCGCCGATTGCGAAGGACTTGCAGCTCATGAGCGACATTGCGGCGACGTCGCCGAACGTGCCGAGCATCTTGCCCTTGTAGTGTCCGCCCTGAGCATGGGAAACGTCCTCAATGACCTTGATTCCGTGCTTTTTCGCGATCTTCATGATGGGATCCATGTCGGCAGGATGCGCCATGTAGTGCACGACCATCACGGCTTTTGTGCGCGGGGTGATGTGCGCCTCGAAACTGGCGGGGTCGATCTGGAGATCCTTCTCACAGATGTCGCAGAACACGACTGTCGCGCCGAGGCTCAGCGCCCCGGTGCAGCTGGCCCAGTAGGTGATCGAGGGACAGATGATCTCGTCGCCGGGACCGAGCCCGATTCCATACATGGCCGCTGTCAGAGCGTTTGTGCCGTTATTGTGCGCCAAGGCATATTTCACGCCCTGCCATTTGGCAAATTCGGCTTCAAATTTCTTGGAAATATCCGTGCCGGACATGTTTCCCGTCATCAGGACTTCGGTCTGCGCCCTGATCATGGCGTCGTTGACGATCGGCCAGTGAAACATGGCCTCAGGATATTTCGCGAGTACCGGAGTTCCGCCCAGAATTGCAAGTCTGCTCATCTTAATTTTCCTCCTGTTGGACAGTGATGAATTTATTTTCCATATGCCGCATCGGCCTTGCGGAATGCGTGCATGATGCCATCGGCTTCCTTTTCGCCCCGGCTTTCGTGCCGCCGCAGATCGCAAATTTTTCCATATTGCCGGATCCTTTTTTGTTTCCGCCGGATTTTTCCCGGCTCATTCTCTGTTTGTTCCAGGCATTGCTTTTAATTTCTGAAACGGACTTGGCGAGTGCTGTCCGCTGTATATGCCGTCTCCCGGAAAAGCATGAAAATTCCGGAACGCATGACAATGGCGGGAAACCGGGAGAGACACTGCATTCCAATGCCCATGATGCACTCCTCCTGTCCGCCGTTTCCAATGTCATGCCTGGCTGAATCTGACGGGCTTGCCCGTACGCGCCGATTCGTAGATGCCGCAGATGAGTTCCACCGCCCGGCGGCCTTCCCGTCCGTCGA
>CAZHPP010000569.1:0-2649 GCA_964534535.1 uncultured Victivallales bacterium
AAGTGTTTTCTGCATGGCATACTCCCCAGGCCTGACGTCCGGAAAGATCACGCATGAATTTTGCCATGAAGGCAGGGCGCAAGAACTGGGAGGGGCATGACTGGATGTTCACAACATCACAGTAAGGAGCAAATCGGCTTGGCCACTGCAGATGCATCCATTCCGTTCCTGTTCCTGTTTTGCATACCAGATTCCTGCCGTCGATTGTTTTGTATTTTCTGCTGAGCCGGAAGAGTTCTTTCTGCATCATCAGCATTCGTGAAAGGACATACTTCCGCGTAGCAAGCCATTGGAATGGTTCATCATTTACTTTAGGCGAGGATGGAACAGAAAATTTTCCGTAGCCAAAATTGTGTTTAATATTCTCCATCGCTTTTTTCATTTCGGGATCGGATGCATAAAGTGGAGAATGCGCTCGTTCAATCAGAGTCGACTCAAACAGTGAAAGAACTTCATCCCCAAGCCGGAGACAACTCACTCGTCCATGATATTTCTGCAGGAAATTGTCCAGGGCGTCAATGGCCCTCTTCATGCTCCTGTCACTGTAGACAGCGGAAAAATTGCCTTCATAATATGCAAAATAAATGCTTGCCCCGATACCGGAAGCACGACACCATGCATCAATATCGGCCAATTGATCCGGAAGATTGCGGCAGTCGGGATGAAGATTGTATTTTTTATATTCATCAAGTATTTTTTCTTTAGAATATTCTCTTCCGTATTGAAGCGCCATATCAACATTTCTGTGGTCAAGCGGATGTGGCCAGATAGAAACACATCGGTCACCGAGCGGATTCTGCACATTGCTGAACAATTCACTGTAAAGCCGTTTGTCTGTTTTCCAGTAGAGATCCACGGGCTGAAGCCCGGTCCCATTGTTGAAACCGCCAAATATGCCGGAGATTGTCTGCCCGCCATTGCTGCCATTGCCAGAGAATTCCCGAAAAGCGCTTGAACAGTGGAAATCAGGCACCGGTGTCCAGCTTGAATAAACGGACCTGGATATTCCCGCATGGTCACGGCATACATTGAGTTTCCATGCCAGCTTTACCAGCCCTCGATCTGTATTCTCATTATATCCGATGTCAGACAGCGGAAGACAGAAGCGAATCACGGAACAAGTATTTGAGAGGCATGCCGCTGTCACGGAGGCAGAACTGTTCCAGCTTTCGTCTTTTCCCCTGGCATCATAAAAAGAGCCGGCGCAATTCATTGCAAACTGATAATATGGCTCACTGTGTCCTCCTGTCTGGGCAATGAAAAATTCAATGCTGTCATCCCTGAAGATCTTTTTGGAATCGCGCTGATAAACGCCCCCTGAAAGGGCTCGCTTTGAATCATGATGCAGGAAGAATAATCCGTACAGGGTATCCGATGTCATCCCCAGGTATGCTTCTGTTGCCTCTTCTGCAGGAGCAGGAGGCGCAGATCCGAAAATGGTAAAATCCGTCAGGGCAACAGCCTCCGCTTTGAAAGCATCCGCGTCATTCCCGTTCATGGACGGAGCTTTCCTCAACAGCGGAATGTGAAGTCCCGGTTCGTCGCGATAAAGGAAAATATCGTCAAACGCAATCATGCCATGAAGATTGCTGCCGGAAATTTCCAGATGAATTCCGTTTACTTCTTTCGGAGTGCGAAAGGGAATGCGCATGACGCACCAGCGTCCACCGGTCGTCTGAATGATCCGCTGGCTGGAAATCATGCCGGCATCATCGCGCACTCCATGAGAATCATCACCCCAGAGTCCTTTTCTGACGATTCCTTTCCAGCAGCGGATCCGCACTCCTGCATTGCCGGAAACGATTTCGCTCTTAAACTTGAATTCCAAGACATAGTTATGTTCCGGATCAACCGGAAGAATGGTTTTCCCAAATACGCCGCACCATTTGACTGAAGGAGACTTCAATACAAGTGCACAGGAACCATTGACACCTTCTCCCGGCCGGATGGAAACACCTTCGGGAAATTTCACTCCGCCGTTAACGTCGCGCCACCACTTCGCCCCTTGTTCAAATCCCGGGTCCCATTGCATATTGAGCACTTCCTCTGCCGTGCAGAGGAAAAACGGGAAAACGTACATGGCGAAGAGAATAACCTTCGCAGCCTTCATCCTCTTTTGCTCCTTGATAGATAAAAGTTCAACTTTACAGCGAACCGCTGTTGATCTTGTCCCCGTTGCGGACAAGCAGCGTTGTCCCATAAAAATCTGCCGTGCCGGCATGACCATCGCCGAATCCAATTAGAAAATCCCTGCCGTGAATAGGCCAAAGAGCATCTACACGTGTCCTTTGATCTGGCAGAATATTGATCAGCCATGTGAAGCCCATCACAGGGCTGGTTCCTGCATTCCATGAACCGCAGATTTCCAAAATGGCTTTTGAAGGATATTTCACTGTATTTGTCTTCTGAAACGGTGCTGTAAATGCTGAGGCATTCCAATTGAGGAAGCCGACGCAGGTATTCATCACATAAGTCCTGCGCTTAAAACCATAGGAAGATATTTTATAAAATTTTCTCCCGGAAGTCTCACTGTCAATCGAATCTATATTGACAATGTTGCTTTCACACGCAAAAACATTCCAATTCACATATTTGCATGTTGCCATGTTCAAGTACCAGAAATTACCTTTCCCGGCAGAAGCAGGACAA
>CAZHPP010000570.1:0-2646 GCA_964534535.1 uncultured Victivallales bacterium
GGACTCAAAGAGCCCTGCACCCTGCGCAAAAATTCAATTTTTGCGCTCGTTTTTTTTGTCGACGCATGTCGACCAGGGGGGCAAACCTCCGTTTTTTCCCATGGACCCCCGAATCCCTGGAAAAAACAGTCAACGTTTCGTACACAGCCATTTTTTTATTTCCGCGGAAGGGGAGTGCCGCCCTTCCGCGGAAATGCGTTCCTGAGTTACTTCAGGAAAAGTTCGACGACAGGCACTTCCATATCCGGCTTGATCACCGGAAGTTCGAGCGTGAGCGCCTTTTCCGGTGTCTTGCTGTTGAGCCCGGCATTTGAACCGGTCGAGCCGGCTTCGCGGCGGATGACTTCGCTGCCGTCATGGAGGAACTGGGCATATTTCACGCGTCCGGAAAGCCCCGGAAGATGAATGTGCTTGAACGGCCAGTTCATCAGATGGAGATAGAGGCGGTTCGTCTTTGCGCAGTACGTGTAGCGGGTGTCGGCGGGAGCGACAATCCCTTCCGGGGCGGGGCCGCAGCCGTAGATCGAACGGGAGTTGTACTTCATCCACTTCGCGTATCCGGCCAGACGGTCGAGCGCGCGGGCGTCAAGGTATCCGCGGCTGGTCGGGCCCACGTTCATCAGCAGGTTGCCGCCGCGGGAGACGTGGTTGATCAGCATGTCGATGCACTGCTTGACGGATTTCCAGGTCTGCTCGTCGCGGTGATAGCCCCACGAGCCGGAGAAGGTCTGACAGCCTTCCCACACGGCCGGTTTGCCGTTTTCGTCCAGCACGGGAGCGTCCGGCGTGTACTGTTCCGGCGTGACGATGTTGCCGGAACCGGGCAGGTCGAGGCGGTTGTCCACGATGATTCCGGGCTGGAGTTCGCGGATCATCTTCACGAGCTTTTCGGATTCCCAGTCGTTATGGCCTTTCCCGTGGATGACCTTGCCGCCGGGGAGTTTGAGCTCGCTGGTCGGATAGGAGAAGTCGAACCAGAGAATGTCGATTTTCCCGTAGCCGGTCAGCAGTTCGCGCACCTGGTTGCGCATGTATGCGGCGTAGCGCGCCATGGAACGGCCTTTGTTGAGTTTCTCAACGTCGGGGCTGTTGCGGAGAGGGTGGATGGCATCGATGATGAAATCCGGATGATGCCAGTCGATCAGGGAATAGTAGAATCCCACGTGAAGGCCTTCGGCGCGGAAGGCATCCACGATTTCCCGGAGGGCGTCCCGGCCGAACGGCGTGTTCGTGATCTTGTAGTCGGTGAATTTGGAATCCCAGTTGCAGAAGCCTTCGTGGTGCTTGGCGGTGATGACGAAGTACTTCATTCCTGCTTCGCGTGCGGCCTTTGCCCAGAGTTTCGGCTCGAACATGTCGGGGTTGTAAAGGTCGAAGTAGATCTGGTATTTCTCGTTGTCGATCTGCTCCAGGTTCCGGATCCATTCATGACGTGCGGGCATGGAGTAAAGCCCCCAGTGGATGAACATTCCGAATCTTGCTTCCGTGAACCATGCGGTGTCGGCCGTTCCGTATTTGCCCATTTTTCCGAATCCTTTCTTTTGTTTGGTTGCGTTTCCGGGAACTTACGCTATATTATGAATATTTTCAAGGATTCCGGCATGAAGAAAAGAGAATTTGATATGAATAAAATCATCATTCCCCCGATCCTGGAGTATCCGCAGGTGCGTCTGGAATACATGCGCCGGCAGCGTCTCGGCGCGTACTGGGCGAAGCAGACCCTGGCGGGACAGTTCTGGCGGCTCTATCATCATGACGTCCGGGGCGCCGGAATCTTTCTCAATTCCCGGAGGATCGAACTCGAACCGGAGAAGATCTATCTTCTGTCCCCGAGCTGCGGTCTGCGGACCTGGTGCGAAGGCGAACCGATCCAGCTTTACATCCATTTTGAGGCCACCCAGACGGTCTGCAGTCCCGATTATCCGTTCAACGCCGTTGCGGTCGACAGCGTGCTGCGCGAACTCCTGTCCGCCGTTTACGGCGAACTTGAGTCAGATCCGGACTGTTCCGGGAGCAAGGTGAAGCTCGCGGGCATTTCGCTTGCGGCGCTCGCCATGTCGAAACTTCCGGACGGCGTGTTTCTCAAATACGATTCCGACCGCGGAATCGAGGATGCCTGCGCCTATCTCCGGGGACACATCACGGGGACCGTCAACGTGAACGAACTTGCGCGGCGCGCGAAGATGTCCGAAAACTCCTTTCTGCGCCATTTCCGGCGCACCACGGGCAGTTCGCCCTATCAGTATCTGATGCATCTCCGCTATTCCAGGGCGGCGCAGCTTCTCGAATCCACGGACCTTCCCATTGACGAGATATGCGGGATTGTGGGGGTGAACGACCGGTTTCACTTTTCCCGGACTTTCAAGCGGTTTTTCGGAACGCCTCCGGCGCGCTACCGCGAAGCCCGTACGAAAACATGATCTTTTCCCGCCCCCGTCTGCATTGCCCGGATTGCCGGGTGCGGTTTTCCCTCAGCGGAGCCTGGGAGAAATATTTTTGAAAAACATTTGACTTTCGTGAAAAGTGTGCTATAATAACAAATTGTCTTGCGTTGAGTTTTTGTCTTGACGCAGGAAAGTCAGATGAAAATCTGCCCACGTGGCTCAGTTGGTAGAGCACGTCCTTGGTAAGGACGAGGTCACCGGT
>CAZHPP010000571.1:0-2632 GCA_964534535.1 uncultured Victivallales bacterium
AGGAATTGCCAAGGCGGATGTTTCCTACGGACTGATCCGTTACGCACACAACTCGTTCGTCAATATGGCAAACTGCGACGGAAGCGTAAAACCCTGGCGGTACGGTTCTGTTCCTTCGGCCGCGACAGGATATACCTGCATGAGTATAAAAACCCCATGGTGGAATCAATGAAATCAAAAATCTCAATTCTCATTCTCTCCGGAATTATGGGAACCGCTCTCCTTTCCGGGGACGAATTTACCCTTACCCCCGAAAAAATGTTCGGAGCAGAACAGCAGGGCGAGCATACCTTCGCCCCGTCGCGCAACCTGTACCGTCCGGACGGAAAAAACAGAATCATCATCGAAGCCGCCACTCCCGGTGCATACCGTGAGGGGAGCCTCCGGGAAGACTATGACTCCGTACGGGGAACCGGCATGGTTTCCGATCTGAGCGGAAAATATCTGTTCGAAGTCAGAACGCCGGGAAAATACCGTCTCTGGTGCCGGATGAAAGCGCCCTGGGCAGGAACATGGGTCTATACGGTGAACCTCGAACGCGCGGATTCGGACACAGGAGCGCGGGAGGCAGCACTGGATCTGCCGAAAGGGTTCGCCACGGAATTCAGCGCCCAGCCGAACGGGAAACGTCTGGAATGGGAGGGCAGTTTCAACGTTACGGGCGAACAGACCGGCAAATCCTGCGTGATCCGCGGGAACGACTTCGAGATGGGAAAAGGGCTCTGGCTGATGAACATCAACATTCCAGGAAACGCACTGGTGGATCAGCTGATTCTGGCTCCCGTCTCCATGGAACGCCCGGAAAAGGATTTCTCAGGAGAAGGACGTCCTCTTGCCGGACAGCCGGAGCGAATGGAAAAGTGCACGATCCTTTTTGCGAAAATATCTCCGCCCGGATTGGAGAGATACCTGGAACTGAAAGCGAAAACCGTCGGGAAGCCGGAATCAGTCCGGTGGTTCTACCGTTCCGGAAGCCGTTTCATCCCGCTTCAGGGAAATCGCCTGGACAAGGTGCCGCTGGACCCGAAACAGCCGCTGGAACTCAAACTGGAACTGTATTCGCGTCTTGGGGCTCCCGTGCCCTCCGTGACTTCCCCGAAAGTAACGTTCTCGAAAGATGCCGGAAAGCTGATCAGGCTGGTCACGCCCACAGCCGAGATGGAAGTTTCCAGCAGCGGTTTCTGGGGAAAGATCGTTTCCGCCGACGGTCAAACCCTCCTGCGTTCCGAACGTTTTGCGGGACTTCCTTTCCAGCTCACGCTTCGGAACGAAAAAACGCGTATGGTCAGGATTCTCCGCGATTTCCATGCGGAAGACATACGGCTGGAGGGCGGACCGTCCAACTGGACCTTCCGTACCGTTTACCGGTCTCTGGAAGCGCCTCTGGAAGTCACTCTGATCGGAACCTGTCGGAATTCCGAGGCTATCGAATGGGAAATCAGGCTTTTCAATCAGTCACAGGACACGGTGGCCGGCATTGAGTTTCCCGTCCTGAACGGTCTTCAGATCGGAACGGATTTTCGAGACGACAGTATTGCCTGGGCAGGAACCCTCGCCAGCCCCATGCACACACTGCCCGACTGGCTGCGGAGGACGCCCGGTCAAGTGCTCTGGTTCGACCTCTATGACCGCGGGCTCGCGTTTTATGCGGGGGTTCACGATGCCTCACTCCGCGACTGTATTTTTCAATTGAATTACGGTGAAAAACCGCCATTCCGCTACTCTGTGGAAACCTTCTGTGCCGTACGCTCCGGGGAACGGGCACAGTTCGGCAAATACCTCCTTGCCGTCCATGCCGGCGACTGGCGCGACGCGGCCGACCGTTTCTACCGTCCATGGTATGACGCCGCCGTTCCGAAACCAGAAAACACGGCATGGCTCAAAAACGAATTCACCGGATACCTTCAGGTAGTAGGCGACAACTTCAATCCGGCCCCCATCCCCGCCAACTGGAAGATTGCAAAATTTTTCGGATGGAACGGTCTGAAAGCCTATCTATGCCGCTGGCCGGGACCGAATTTCAACAGCTCAACATCCACGTTCGAAAGTGTGCGCCGAAACGCCCGCTGGGTCGTGAAACAGGGCGGGCATGTCGATTCCTACACGGATGTCGCGGGATGTGAACTCTGGCAGAACAACGACTTCGCCCTTTATCAGAGCATGAACAGAAATGCAGAGGAGTTCCCCTACCCTTCCCTGAAGGAACGCCTGGATTCGCAATTCATCACGGAGGAGGCATACTCCCTAGCCGGGACCGTACGGGCAATCCCGAATTCGAACTACTGGCCGCGCCTGCCATATAACTATCGGATGTGTCCGAACTGCCACTGGTCCGGCGACTACTGGTGCGGAATCGCGGTCCGTTACGCCCGTGCAGGCATTGACCTCTACTGGGACGAAGCGGGCAACGCCTTCCGCTGTCGTCAGTGCGTATCGCCATTGCACCGGCATCTTCATAACGACGGAGGAGGATTTTTCCGATCGCTCGCAGAGACTGCCCGATCCATGATCCGGGAAGCGCGCAAACACAAACCCGATTTCATGATGACCGGTGAAAACTACAATGACCGCACCATGTCTGCGGTCAACCTCCCCTACCTTCAGGATGACGGAAAAAAACTGCTTTACGGCG
>CAZHPP010000572.1:0-2626 GCA_964534535.1 uncultured Victivallales bacterium
AGTGGGCATACAGCACGATGAGGGTCTGGATCACCACTCCGATGGAACAGAAGAAAGCGTCTCCCAGCGCCGTAATCCAGAGCGCCCGGGTTTGCGTCAGGGCTTTCCAGCCTTTCATAAAACTGGAAAGGGGGTTTTCCCGTTCGGGGCGCGAGGCGCGTGAGGCCGGGAGCACGGCGAGAGTCGCAAGGAATCCGAGAATCGAAAAGAGGCACATCATCTGACCGCATCGGATGAAATTCTTTCCGCTGAGTTCCCAGAGGATCGGGGCGGCTCCCGCTCCGAGAATCGCGGCGATGAAGGTCATCATGCCGACCGCGCCGTTCGCATTGGAGATTTCATATTCGGGGAAGGTTTCCGGCAGGATTCCGTTGAAGGCCGGACTGAAGAAGGCGGACTGGGCGGTCATCAGGAACATCACGCCCACCAGCGGAATCACACCCCATACGCCGGTCTTGAGGAAACAGAGGGTTCCGAGGGCCATCACCGCGAATTCCGCCGCTTTGCCGAAGATCAGAATGCTTCTTTTCGGAAGACGGTCGGCCGCGGCGCCGCAGATCCCGCTCAGAAGGATGAACGGAAGCACGTAGGCGGTTGTGAGAATGAAGAGAAATGCGGAACTTTCAAAATAATCCGGAAGCCCGTGGAACATGGCCAGAACGACGAACATCTTGAAGGCGTTGTCGTTGAATACCCCGAAGAACTGGGCGAACACCAGCGGAAGAATTCGACGCGAATAGGTTTCATTCACTACCATTGTGGCGGGGGCTTCCGGATTGAATTCAGCGTTTTTTGGCGGCAGGGATCAACAGCTTCTGTCCTACGAAGATCGTGTCTTTGGAAAGTTTGTTGGCCTTGATGATGTCGGAGACGGACACCCCGTAGGCTTTTGCCAGTGCCGACAGCGTGGTTCCGGGTTCCACCGTATGTTCCACAAATTCACCGCCGCCGGAGGGCTGGGATGCGGATGCGCGGGACGAGGACGAGGCTGCGGATGAGGACGACGCCGAGGAGATTTTGTCGGCCAGCTTGTTCAACTGGGACTTCCGGGCTTCGGCATCGGCGGAGATCTGTTTCCGGAGGGAGGCGAGTTCCGCGGCAATATCCTGGGTTTCCTTTTCCAGCCGCTCGACTTTTCCCTTCAGCTCCTGCGTGGTGGCCGACAATACGGCATTGTCGTCCTGCATGAGCTTTACCTGCTTTGTCAAGGTTCCGACCAGTTCCTCATAGTAATGGACCGCCTCCTGGGGAGTTCTGAAAACAACCCTGTTCTGTGCGTGGAGGACCGGGGCAAAAAGGCAAAGGGTAAGAGCGGCTGCGACCAGTGTGCGTGTCATGATGAAATACTCCTTCCTTAGAATGATTGATCTTATAATTGAATGGATTGAAAGACAAGCAGATTTTCCTGAAACGGAGGACGGATGATCCCCCGGTCGGTGATGAAGGCCTGAATCAATGAGTTCGGGGTGACGTCGAAGGCCGGATTGTAGACGGAGACGCCGTCCGGGGCGGTTTTCACGCCCGTGAACGAGGTGACTTCTCCGGGGGCTCTCTGTTCGATGGGAATCCGGTCTCCCGATGGCAGGCTCATGTCGAAGGTGGAATAGGGAGTCGCCACATAGAAGGGAATCCGGTGATAGCGGGCCGCGATGGCCACGGAATAGGTTCCGATCTTGTTGGCGGTATCGCCGTTCGCGGCGATGCGGTCGGCGCCGACGATGACCGCCTGAATCCGTCCTTCCCGCATGAGCTGGGCTGCCATGTTGTCGCAGATGGTGGTCACATCCACGCCGCCCTGTTTGAGTTCCCATGCCGTAAGGCGCGCCCCCTGGAGGAGCGGACGGGTTTCATCGGAAAAGACTTTCAGCTTGATTCCATCGGCGTGCGCCGCGTAGATCGGGGCGAGGGCGGTGCCGTCGCCTCCCGCGGCCAGCGCTCCCGCGTTGCAGTGTGTCAGGACGCCCATCCCGTTGCGCAGCAGGGACTTGCCGTGTTCCCCGATGCGGGCGCAGAGCTCGATATCCTCTTCGAGAATGGAGAGCGCCTCCCGCAGCAGGGATTCCCGGATCTGCTCCGTGCCGCCGGAGCTGCCGGTGACGATCCGGGCCGTGCAGCGGTTGATCGCCCAGGCGAGGTTGACAGCGGTGGGACGCGATTCCATCAGGATGCGGGCGTCTTCCATGATTTCATTCAGCAGGGCTTCCTGATTCACGGTCGGGGATTTTTCCGTGATGGCCGCCAGTGCCAGCGCGGCGGCGCAGCCGATGGCGGGCGCGCCGCGGACCGCGAGCGTCTTGATGGCATCGCAGGCTTCTTCCAGCGTGTCGATCTCAAGGTATTCCAGACGCCCCGGCAGTGCCCTCTGGTCGATGATCCGGAGCTTGCCACCGGGCACGAAGGCCCCGGGATCGGGCGAGAAATGAACGGCTCCGTCCGGTGTCAGCCAGGAGACCGTGTCAATCCTTGTTGGCTTCATCGATGATACTCTTCCCTTCCGTGATGTCTTTCAGGTTTTCATCCATGGCGGAGGAGATGAAGGGCAGGTCTTTGATTTCCTCGTAGTCCAGATCACGCCGGGCGCCGCGTCCGCCGTTGAGGACAACCGTGCCGAGGTCTTTGTTGACGA
>CAZHPP010000573.1:0-2624 GCA_964534535.1 uncultured Victivallales bacterium
TGGAAAAGTGGAGCGCGGATTCGGCTGATTTTTCCGATTTTCTGCCGCTTCCCGGATGCTTCGACGTCCAGGAAAAATTCGCCGGAAAAAAAGGCGTAGGCTGTTATCGGACATCCTTCCGTCTTGAGGTTTCCGCAATGCTTCGGCTGCATATCGGCGGCATGGGGCTGTCCTGCCGCATTTTCTGCGACGACAGGGAAATCGGCGCATCGAACCTGCCATTCACACCGCTGAATTTCGATTTTACCGCCGGGGCTGGAACGCATCGCCTTTCCATTGCCCTGGACAATCAGTGCAATGAGGAAAAGATTCCGCAGTTCCAGCTCGGATGCGATTTTTACGCGTACGGCGGAATCTATTACGACATTTCCCTGCAAGTTCTCCCCGAATTCCATCTGGAACGGGTCAATGTGTCCACCGTGGACGTTTCCTCCGGACGGATCCGGATGGAAGTGCATTTCGGCGGGAAAGTTCCCTCCTTCGCTTTGCTTAAAATAGCCTTTGACGATGGAGAAGAACAGGAAGAACGCTGTCAGATTTCCGATGGAATGACCACACTGGAAACATCCGTCCCGTCGCCGCGCCCGTGGAGTCCCAAGCATCCGTTCCTTCACAGAATCCGCTGTGCAATCAATGGAGATTCCATTCTGGAGCGCTTCGGACTGAGAACGATCAAGACAGCGGGCCGGAAACTTCTTTTGAACGGCAGGGAGCTGAAACTTCTCGGATTCAACCGGCATGAGCACCACCCGGACTTCGGCTACGCGGTTCCAGATTCAATCGAGATTAACGATCTGATGCTGATAAAACAATGCGGCTGCAATTTTATCCGCGGATCGCATTATCCTCAGAATCAGAGCTTTTTGGACCGCTGCGACGAGGCCGGCATCCTGGTCTGGGAAGAAGGCCTGGACTGGGGAAAGAAAGAGCAGGAAATGCTCGATCCCGTCTTCATCAGGGCGGAAAAAGCCAATCTGAAAGCCATGATCCGGGAGAGTTTCAATCATCCGTCCGTCATTTTATGGGGCATGCTCAATGAATGTGCCTCAGAATCGGAAAAGGCAAAGTGCGTTTACGCCGAATTGAGCGCATGCATCAGAAAGTGCGACTCCTCGCGCCCGCTTACCTTTGCCGTCGTCCAGTCCCGCGGACACCGGGTTTTCGAATTTGCAGATGTCATTGCCATGAACTGTTATCCGGGCTGGTACGACACGGAGGAAGATGACATACGCACCATCGACCGTATCAAACCCTTTCTGCATGAGGTGCTCAATTATATCGATTCCCTCCCGGAAGCCCGGAATAAGCCGTTCATCCTCAGTGAGATCGGAGCCGCCGCCCTGGCCGGGTACCACGACCGGTTCCATGCCCGCTGGACAGAGGAATACCAGGCGGAACATCTCAAGGAGACAATTGAGTTCGTCGGCGAGAACAAAAGGGTCGCCGGGGTGGCGCTTTGGATGTTCTGCGATGCCAGAACCGGTATGCAGGGGCGCATCCTGAGACGTCCCCGAGGCTATAACAACAAGGGAGTCTTTGACGAGTACCGCCGTCCGAAAGCAGCAGCAGCCATTGTCAGGGATGGGTTCCTGAAACTGAGAACCGGAGAGGAAAATTCCTGAATGCGGGAGCCTCCTGCGTGATGTCCCGAAACCGCTGTCGGTCTTGAAGCATGGACTGTCTCATGGCAAGGACGGGGGAGATTCCTTAAGCGGGAACTGTCCTATTTCAGGACGGGTGCTGCCTGCTTCCGGTCCGCCAGATCCTGCATGAAACTCTGGATGTGTTCCTGAATGCGCTTTTCCCGAAGAAGATTGCTTTCCTCCATCACATCGCCGGAAACCTGCGCCATCTTCCGTCCGACCGGAGTCCGGTAGAACGCCGTCATCTGACGGATTTCCTCCGGCGTAAAATGCTTGAGATAAATGTCCGCAAGCTCGGCCTTCAGTGCCTCGTATCCGACGGTCTTTTCGAAGAAGACGGAAAACTCCATGGCGCTTGGCGCAAGATCGGGATTGATGTCCAGCATCCGCTTGACCATCATCTGGGAAATGCGGTTCATCTGCGCCGGAAGTTTCTGCGTCTCAAAGAGTTCGTAGACGACCCTGCGGTTCTTTTCGAGTTCGGCGGGCTTGGCGTTCTGGGCGGAAAGCACGGAGATCGCCATCAGAAGGATCAGTGCGGCAGTCAGAGGTTTCAGCAACATGGAATTCTCCTTATTTTTCAAGCTGTTCTTTCAATTCGCGGGAAGATCCGCCGACGACGCAGCAGCGTTTTTCGCCGCCGGAAACATAGGCGGCGAACGGGATCAGCCCGTCGGCGAGCGCCTCCTCCGGCGTGATTTCCGGAATGCCGGCATCGACCAGACCCGAACGCACATAGGCGGGAATCTTTTCCTTCGCCATGGTGATGAAGAGCGGAGTCCAGCCGATCACGGCGCAGGCGGCGAGAATGCCGTCGCGTCCGGTGCTCTTCGGAGCGATTCCCACGCGGAGCACGCGGGAGCGTCTGATTTCGTTCAGACGCTCCTTCGCGGTCTGGGCGGCAGGGGAATCACGGACTGTTCCCTGCGCCGGAGTCCCGCCTGATTTCCCGGGAATCCACGAACACCCGGAAATCAGTGC
>CAZHPP010000574.1:0-2623 GCA_964534535.1 uncultured Victivallales bacterium
CCCTTCCGGCTGTTTCATGCGGCCTCCCGCTCTTCCGCGGGAGGCCGCTTTTTTTACAGGAAATACGGAACTGCATTTGCAATTCATCCGGGAAAATGATATATTCGGCATGGGTTGTACACCGGATTGCAAGTCTTTGAAAACCAAAGGGGAGGGAAGCATGATCATCATTAACGAGACGAAGACCGACACCGTAAAGTTCGAAACGAATCAGGACACCCGGGGATATTTTTCGCCAAAGGCGAATATCGCCATCACGCGGAAAACCGGCACCGCCGAATCGGACGGCGCCATTGCCGTCACGCCGTACAAATCCGGGAGCGCATATCTTGACAATCTGCTCTATCTGGACAACAGCATCACGTTCAGCAGCGCATTGAACACCGGCCTCACGAACGCATTCCTGATCAATGCGTCGAAAGCCGACGGCACCGCCTACTCGCTGACGCTGGTCCCCGTCAACCGCTCCGCGAACTGGAACCTCAACGTCAGGAACGCGGAATCCGGCAAGGCGCTTTCCGCATACGGAGTCCGCACACAGAACAATCTGAATCTCGGGATCGTGAACGCCTTCCAGCGCTTTCTCGCGAATCTGAACGTCACGGCGGAAAACAAGATGGGCCAGCTCAGCGCAGCGGGATATTCGGCGGACCAGAACATCCGTCTCGACGGCGTGCTCGCCGGCAAGACCGCGGTCAATGTCCGGACGGGTTCCGCCGGACATACCCTGACCGCATCCGCATTCGACGCAGGCGGGTCCATGACCCTGAATTCGGTCACCGGCGCAGTCACGGTAACGGCCTCCGAAAACCTGAAGGCGGCGGACGCCTCGACCGGCACAGCGCAGGCGCTCGGATTCCGTTCCGGAAACGAATTCTCGGTGAACAGCCTTTCCGGAAAAATCTCCGTCACGGCCGCAGGACTCAATGCCGTTTCCGCCGCGGTCACCGGCGGACACAATATGGTCATTTCCGAACTCAAGGGGGACATCGCCTCGACCGCCAGCGGAAAAGACACGGCGTACGCCGCGGGATTCGGGACATCGCTTTCCGGAAAACTTTCCGTTTCCGCCGTGAATGCAAGGATCAGCGTCACGGCGCAAAGCACGTCCGGAAGCGCCTCTGCAAAGGCGTTTTCCGCCGACACCGGAACCCTTGAGATTGAACGCACGGCGAAGGATGTCGCGGCATCGGCCTCCGGCGTATTGGGCGATGTGACCGCGCATGCATTCTATACCGCCTCCGATGCCGATCTCGGCTCCATCGCTGGAAAAGTGACTGTCTCAGCGAAATCCACAGGCGCCGGCACGGCAGGCGCAATCGGGCTCTATGCCGCGAAGACCGCGTCGGTCTCCTCCATTTCCGGAGCTTTTTCCGTCACAGCCTCCAGTTCGGGGAAACAGGGCGGGGGAACCAATGCACAGGGAATCACAGCCGCGAAGACTCTGAAAATCTCCTCCCTGAAATCGGCCCTGACTGTGACCTCATCGGGGACGGAGGCGGCGACTGCCCTTGGAATCGGAACAAGCGCCCACCCCGCCACGGGAGAGAGCACTCAGCTTTCGGACCTCTCCGGAAAGATCTCCGTCTCGGCGACTTCCGCAAAGAGCAACACGACGGCATACGGCATCACCGGCTACGAACTCACCTGCAGCGGGCTCGCGTCCCTGAACGTCACGTCCAGAGTTCTTGCCCCCAGTTTCATTTCGGATGCGGTCGGTCTTCTGGGAAAAGGCAGCGTCACTCTGGACGGCATCGGGAAGATCAGCGTCACGGCGGCAAGTTCCGCGGGCGGAGCGTACACCACAATCGCCTTCGGACTCACCGCCGCAAAACTGGAGTTTCCCGATTCGTCGGTCGGGACATGGAACGTTTCCGCGTCCGGAGGAAGCCTGGCCTCGGCGACAGGCTGGGAAATCGGCCAGATTTCCGCTTCCTCGGCGCTGACCGGGACAATCAATGTCACGGCAAAAGGGTCGAGCACCGGAACCGCCATCGGAATCAAGACGGGAACCGTCAGCGCCGTTCCGATGAAAATCGACATTGCGGCAGTCGGTCTGACCAGCGCGGCGGCATACACGCTGACCGGAACATGCGCACTCGAAATCGGAAATTGCAGGATTACGGCAAAAGCCACGGCAAAGGGGGGAACCGCCTATGCCATCGCCGCGGAAGGCAATTCGGGATATGCTCAGGACGTCATTCTGGACGAAGGTGCAAAGCTCGCCGGGGACATCGATCTCGGCGACGGCACGGACTCCCTCACGATCCGCAGCGGCGCTTCCCTCAAGGGCAACATCGCGAACACGGAAAGCGTCGTCTTCGACCTCGACGATTCCGCTTCGGCCTCCCAGGCGCTCTGGGAAGCGTCCGACCTTTCCGGCATGGAAGGCAGCACGGTCTCCCTGAACGTCGACGACGGGCTCATGGGAACCTTCACGCTCTTCAAAGGCGCGAAGAACAGCGTGAATTCGTCAAGCGTGTTCAACAGCATCACGCTGACCACGGCCCTCGGCGGCAGCGGAACTCTCACGCTGAACGGCGGCGCCGCAACCATCGGCGACTTCGCCTATACGCTCACGTCGACCGACGGCAGGACGCTGCAGCTCGGAATCGCCACTCCT
>CAZHPP010000575.1:0-2622 GCA_964534535.1 uncultured Victivallales bacterium
CCGCCGCCCTCAGGCCACAATGCCACAGGGAGGACCCGTTCGATGTTTCTGGGCTATTTTGTGTCATGGCGTGAGCCCGGATATGTCCGATGGCTTTCGCGCGGTGGTGATGCCTTAAAACGCGTTTAATGGCGTGCTGTTTTTTTGTATGGAAGCGATAAAGTCATCCGTCACTTTTGTACCCAGATGATTTGTAATGCTGTCATCTTGCGATTGAGCGTTTTGAATTTATGTCCTCCATATATTGAGTGCGTCAAAAAAGGTCTTTTAGCCTGTTTCACGCCGAGAATTGCGCCTGATGGCCTCTTCTGCGGTCAAATAACGCAACGTCAGATCCCGGTTGCCGCAGTATTCGCATTGAAACCAATTTTTGGCCCGTTTGCCGCGCTCATTGAACGGAAGCCATTGCATCGGAGTCCATTCCCGACACCTTCCACAGAACGCCAGCGGCTCGCCGGGTGACGGCCGACGGCGAGAGCGAACGGTTGCCACTGCTTCAGGGATGGATTTGTCTGGCACAGACATAGCGGAATGCGCATTTTCATTGACAGAATCCGCAACGGAACACATTCCCTTACGTCGAATGTTAAACAGGTCACTGTTGAAATTAATTAGTCTGATCATGATTTCTCCATTCAGACTACAGCAAATACAGCAAAAATCCTGTCTTTATATACTACACAAAGAATAGTAATGATATAATCAACAACAGTCCTCGCGTGATATAATGAGTGGGAAAATGATGTATTTGCTGTCGTCTCCGTTTTACACGGCAACCAGTTCAATGTTTTTATAGCCGCGAACTGTAGTCACTCCGCGAACCAGCATATTGGAATACACCGCGCCAAATTTGTCTTTCAACAGCGCGGCAAGACGAGAAGCAACTGCTTGCAACCCCATAGCGGGGATGTTCAGCGAATTGCAGTATGAAATATAGGCATTCTGCAATTCGGAGGTGGCAACATTGCCGCCAGGCGTCGCCAGCACTCTTTCGTCCAAAAAATTGTTGAGGGAATTGGATTCATACAACAATTCGTCCGCGTTGTTCTGGATGGTGTCCGGAACGATAATTTTCCCGCGTTCCCGAAAATCGTCCAAAGCCTCCGTCGCGCCTTGAATCATCCAATTGAGAATACCGGAACCTTCCTCTTTCAGTAAAATTCCGGCAAAATCGGTCACAAGCTTCTCTGCCGGCGGGTTTGAAAACCGTACCAGAATCAAACGCCGCCGCCATGCTTCCTCGTCACCGTCAAGCCGGACGCGAAGCCGGTTGTTCGAAGTAATAACGGCATTGAAAACACCAGAGATTGTCGCACGCCGATTCGCGCCTTTGAATTCAGCTTCGATCAAATCGTGACCGGTGAGTTTTTTCAAAGCCTCCGCACCGGACCGCTGAAGGAAATTTCCTGGCACGTCGCTGCCGACAAGCAGGGATTTACCGCAGAATGCCGCCATTTCAAAACGCTCATTCAAAAGACTTGTTCTGACTTCCGCCACATTCATCTCCCCGACAATGCGCCGCAGAATGCTCGTCAGAGTGCCTTTGCCGCCGCCGGGAGTTCCCTCCAGAAGAAGGAACTGTTGGGAATAATTATATCCAAGGACACACATGCCGAAATATTTCTTCAGCACAGAAATCGCATCGTCGCTGAGCGCCGGAACGAGAAGATCATTCAGAAATCTCGGACAGTCGGCTTTCTCGTCGAATGAAACCGGAATCTGATTACGGGAAAAATATTCCGGAGAGAATTCATTCAACTCCATAGTGCGGAGATCCAGCATACCCTCTTTGAGATGTATCACAGGATATTTCTCGCCGTTGACCGTAAATGCATTGAGCCGTTCCGAAATTCCTTTGAGACGGCTGATAGAATCCTTGAGAATACGGTCGCTTCTGCTCGGGAGCAGATATTGAGCTGCCGCCGCATGATATTTGCGCCAGTATACGCCCAGATCGCTACCCAGCAACGTCTTCATACAATCTTCGGTTTTTGATTCCCAGAGACCATTTTCCTCGTTGTACAGATAGAACTGTCCTTCGCAGGGTTCAAAAAGAATGCGATGATTTTCCATCAGAAAACGTGCGTTCCAACCTTGGGTCAGCGTGACCTTGCTGACTTCATTGGCCTGCGTCCATTTGATAAGAAACGGTTCGCCTTCCTGTTTGGTGATCTCTTTATATGGATCAAGAACCACCAGTGCATCCACTTCGGGAATCAGTTGTTTGGTTTCATCGACATGCCGTCGGAAATCATCCGCGGAATGCAGTTTCAGATAATCGTCCAATCCGCATTTTTCATCCGAATCGGCAGGGACATCGACTCGATAAAGGTTGCATCCGCATTCCAGCAATTGACAAGCCAGGTGCAGTGTATTGGATTCAAAGCCATTCGCCTTGTTTCGCGTATCTGTGGAATCGCTGTCGTAGATAATGACAACATCGCGTCCGGTATGGAGAAACGGAAGCAAGTCTGCATTGAGTTTGTATTTATCCGAAACACCCCTGCGTTCCTGAATAGAGGCAAGCCAGCCCCAGATACCGGCAAGACCAACGACGGGAAATCCTTCTTTCATCGCCTTGGCCGCCTTCTTCTCGCCTTCGGTCAGATACAATGGCGCATC
>CAZHPP010000576.1:0-2607 GCA_964534535.1 uncultured Victivallales bacterium
TTTGCCTCAACCATTCCTACCAAGGTAAGCACAGACAATGCGCCTTCCATCGTCCCGACGCTCAGCACATACCGCCCGCAGACCCGGCCGCACGCCAAGAAATCCGACACGCTGCGGATATATTTCCGTGAACGATACGCCATGTAAAAAATGCCCAAGATAGGCAATCCGATAATCAGCCAGTCATAAAAATGCATTTGCATCTTTCCTTGTCTTTTATTTGTGGCGCACCCAAAAAGAGTTCAGTCAAGCTATGTTAAACGTTTGCCTTGATCTTAGGTCAATGCCGTATTTCCCGTGAATTCGTCGTAACAGCACCGGATGCGATGCCGCCATGTATGCGGAGCATGACACTGATTGCTCCGGAAATCCGGCGGATGCAATTTCATGAATGGATGCACCGCCCTCTGTTTTCATATTCTGCCGCCGATCTGATTCCGCTTCCTGTATTTCAACGGCGCGGAACCGTATTTCCGCCTGAACTCTCCTGAAAAATGATACGGCAGGGAATATCCGCATTCCTGAGCGATTTCGGATATCTGACGATCTGTTACAGAAAGCATCTGCCGCGCCCTTTCAAGACGCAGATTCGTGATATAGTTCCGGAGCGTGCAATTCATTTTCTCACGGAAACGGTGCGACAGCAGCGAAATGCAGCATCCTGACGCCCTCGCTATTTCATTTCTGTTCAGTTCAGGATCACGGAAATGGGCTCGGATATAAGCCGCCGCTTTGTCTGTGACAGCATCGGAACTGCCGTTCCGCTTCTGTTCCGCAGCCTCGGCAAGAAGACGGAATACCAGAGAATCAAGTTCCGCCTGTCCGCCGAGGACTCCGGACGCCAGCAAATCGCCTGCTTCCTCGAAACACCGTTCCAGCCTTTCGGGATCGTCGGGCTCGAACGAAACCTGTTCTGAACCGAACAAACTCAGCATCAGCGGCTGAAGCAGAGTTCCGCTTTTCATCAGGATGAAATAACGTTCCAGCACATCTCCTTTGTTCACGAGATGGGGGCTATTAGAATCAGAAAGATCGACCACAGAAAAAGTGTGCACGGGAATTCTGTCCGAAGGCCGATGCTCTTTTGTAAGCCTCCCATTCAACACGATTGAGATCAGGTGCCATGCAGAAGGCGCGGACGAAAAATTGTATTCCGGTTTGAAAAATGAGTGGCACAGCGAATGGACCCGGAAGACGCCGGATTTCTCTTCGTCAGGCTGGTTGAAAAGATAGCGTTCGACAAACATATCGCCTGTTCTGACCATTGCTTTGTCCTGCCATCTGTCCGCCGGATCCATATTTCATCCTCCTTATTTCAGATCATATTCTTTCAGGCTTGAGCGCCGAAATGTCGGTTGACCAGTCACTGTTCCAGGGATAGCGCACAGGCAACAGCATGCCGCCGCGCCGCGAAGATTCCTCCGCATAGATTCCAGGAAGCGTCATGCGCAGCCCCTCGCGAAGCGGAATCGCCGCCGCATGATGTTCCGTCAGTTCCTTGAAGAAATGGTCGAGCAGGGCATAATCCATTCCGCCGTGACCAACCGCATTCGGATTGCTGGCATATTCGTATGGCATCCAGTCGCCGCTGATTTCAGTCAGCTCGGAGGCTGAATACAATTTTGTGGAATTGAAACGGATTTTCGCCGGCGTGGTCCCGCTCTGGTCGATTCTTTCGACATACCCTTCCGTGCCGAAGATCCGGTAGGAATGGCAGCCGATCTTTGCGCGGCAGCGTCCGTTGAGCATCAGGCGGATCACAACTCCGGAGTCAGTCTGGAACTGAGCGCATTCCATGTCGTGATGCATACGGTGTCCCGGCGGATAATCGTCTGCATGTTCGCCTGTGCCGAAGCAGGATACGCGGACAATGTCCTCTTTCAGGATTGCAAGCAGCGGCCCGAGCGAATGGGTGCAGTAGCGTATCGGAGTGAGCAACCGCCGCCAGTCGCCGTTTTCATGAAGATGAATATCGCCGTCGCTTGAAGGCATATACCAGTGAATGTATTCTGCCTCCATGCAGTACGGCTTTCCGAGAAAGCCCTTTTCATAAAAGTCGCGGAGCATCCGCGTAAACCTGCATTCGTTCGGGTTCGCTCCGGTCGAAATGACAGCCTTCGATTTTTCAGCGGCCTTCCAGAGAAAGTCGGCTTCCATGAGCGATGCCACTGACGGGATGTCCGAAAGCACGTTGATATTTTTTTCGAGGGCCCTGCAGCAGAAATCGGTATGGATGTCAGCGCCTGTTTCAACGAGCACGACATCCAGATGAGCTTCATCGAGCATCTTCAGGTAATCATTGTAAAAAACTGTTTTAGGAAAGAGTTCGGACATGGGTTTGTCGATGAGCCATTGTTTTTCGGTCCAGTTCTTTTCGACGATGTCGCATGCCGCGGCAGGCTCCACAAAATCAAAGCCTTCGCATGCGAGTTTGAACATCAGGCGTCCGCGGTGACCGAGTCCGACAACTCCAAGTCTCAGTTTTCCCATGACGATATTGCTCCCCTTAATTTTTTTATTTTAATGAAAATATAATATTTATGCATAGATATCCCACAAAAATTAAGAATACAGCTTTCTGACGGCATTTTTCTGCGTGAGAGGTAG
>CAZHPP010000577.1:0-2605 GCA_964534535.1 uncultured Victivallales bacterium
AAGGGGAATTTACGACTTTTTCTAAAAAAAACATACTGATTCTGGAAAGTTCAGGTGGATATGGGCAAGGAGGTTACGCACAGAAAATAGATTTTTTACCGCTTTTTTGGAAAAAAGTCGTGTCGGATGCGTCAAGATGGGCTTGGCGCACGAAAAAACGAGTTATTAACAGGAAAAAGCCAATCTTTTTGAAATTGGCTCACTTCATAATTTTCAAAAATAATCGGATACAAGTTTCTTTCCTTCGGATTTTTTTATCCCGTGATGTGTATTCGCCGTACCTTTACGTTTCTGGTGGGCGTTGAAATACGAGGACATCAAAATCAAAAAATATGTCAGCTTACCGCAACTGCGGTTCGGCGTTCAACATCATATGAATTTTTACAATACAACAAGGATTCATTCGGCGTTACACGATCAAACTCCAGATGAAGTTTATTTCGGTACTTGCAATTCGCAAATAAAAGGGTATGGTAATTCAAAGGTCTTTACACCGATCTTTCAATAAAAAATTGTACAGCCAAGGGGGCAAGCGCAGTGCGTTGAGTGAGGGCTTGAGCCGCTCACAACAAATCTGTTTTATAGAAAGTGCAACCATGAAAAATAAAATGTCACTGCGGGAATTTGCCGAGAAAATCGGGGCATCTCCGGGTACGGTTTCAAAAGTCTTGACCCCGAATCCGAAGTATCGGATATCACCGCAAAAAAGCGTTTATATTCAAAAAAAAGCACGCGAATACGGATTCCAGGTTTCATCGGAAACACGAGTCATGCGAAAACAAAAAAAAGATCTGCGGGTCGGATTGGTCTGCGGTTCCGCATTTTCAATGCTGGGCGGGTTCCTATGGGAGGGCGCACAGGAATACTGCCTGTCGCAAGGCGGCGAGGAACTGCTTGTCGATTGCTGCGAATACTCGCTCCGTGAAGAAAATAAGGCTCTGCGCAGAATGGCAGGAAAAAAGCTGGATGCGATAATCTACTGGTCTACCTGCCGCGATGCAGTTCATCGAAATTCTCAACGCCTCTTTTCCCGTGCGAACAATGTGGCGGCGGCACTGCCGCTGGTTTACATTGGAGAATCCCCCCCCGCCGGAGACCGCGTTTTCGCTTCTCTTCCATGATGAGAAAATTGCGGAGGAAACCGCGAAACGACATATCAACTCCGGATGCCGGGATTTTGTTATTTTACGTTTCAGCTACGCATGGAGTTCCGATTTTATGGCGGCGGGGAAATACCGTGAGACCTTGCTTGCCAACGGTGTCCCGGAACAGAACATTCGCGAAGTTTGCGTTTTTGCCGATTCTGATGCCAAGGACCTTTCCGCACTGAAAAACGCCGATGCGCTCTGGACGGAACACGGCTTCATGTTGTACACTCATCTGGAATGGCTGGCACAATATACGGATTTACGCCGTCTGCATGTGGGCGGAGTTGGATTTATTGAATTTGCGTTGACGTTTCGGAATCTTTTTTACCCGACGCTCAAAGCACTTAACCGGAAAGCCCCGCTTGCGGAGCTGTTCGCGGACAGTGCAGCCAAATTTTACAGTCTCCGTCGGATCGGTGCGATGGCGGCGCAAAAGGCGGTGGAGTTCGCCCGCAATCCGGCGAAAACACATGGCGAAGAGATGGTGATCGAATTCTTGACAGAGGATGAAATTAAAGCAGTAAGCCGCAAAATTGAAATATTTAGTTTCAAAAAATAAGCGTTTTTGCTTGAAAAATCCGATGACAGGTGATATATTAGTTATATATGATATAAAACCGAACCTAGGAAACGAATAAATGACCTTGAGAGAAATGACAAAATGCCGGATGTTCTCCAGAGGTGATTTGCGTCGCAAATTTCTGAAGGAATGATGCATGATTCGTTACGTTCTATGCTTGAGCTTAGAAAAAGACAAGAGCATGGAGCGAACGGCAGAAGTTGCGAAACGTTTCCCACATTTTTGTTTTCATCGGCACACCGATCAAAAGTTTTCCCCCGTCCCCGACAGCAACGTAAATCAACCATTCCTTTGGCATTGCCTGTCGACATTTTTTCCTGAAAAAATCCAGTTCGTCCGCGAAAAATGGGCAACGAACAGAGAATTTTTCTGGGAAATGTGGATTTTTTTCCTTAAAATATTTTTCTCAAACCGCAACCGAATGCCGACAATATTTACATCCCTGTCGGGGGCTATGCTTCTGCCGGTTTGGCTGACGTCCGCTTCGTTTGGAATCGGTTCCGGTTTTACGAATTTCATGCTTGGTGACGGCGTTCCGATCCGGGCTTGCTCCGATCGAATGAATGTGTTCATGCCCTCGGGAAACATGACGGAGACGAAACCTGACCGCGTGCGGTCGGTCCATGTTGAATCCGAATTTATTTTTGAGCATGAAAATTCCAGACCTGCAAAATTCTCAACAGAATTATCGCTTTTTTTTGCCAACAGAAATTTCTTTTCCGATGCTTGTTTGGGATGCATGGAAAAACAAGTTGGCAAAAAAACAGAACACTTTTCCAGAATAAACGAGAAGTCAACAACAGGATGGTGGAGAAATGACAATGGATCTTGATCAAATGTTACGTCCGGTAGAGGGTGATTCACCCGCCGGAACGAA
>CAZHPP010000578.1:0-2599 GCA_964534535.1 uncultured Victivallales bacterium
CTGATTTTTTACGCATGCCGCGAATATACTTCGCTCAGACCTCCGGGAATCCGAGTAGTTTCCGCTGAAGCGTCCAGTCCTCCGGCAACCCCTGCGTCAGTTTTCCCAGCGACAGACCGTCCGGTTCCTCCCCGCGATAGATGGCTTCGATGATGTCCGGGGCAAGTCCGTTCAGAGACAGAATCCGCGTCACATAAGAAGCTTTTTTTTCGACAAGCCCGGAAAGATCTGCCACATTCTTCGCCTCGCCGTTTAACAGCATCGCCATCCAGCGCTGCGCGTTCCGGATTGCCCGTAGAATAGCGTTCTGCTTCAGATGTTCCGCGCCTGGCGCAGAAATGATCACACAGCGGTGTCCTTCGATTTTCTTCGATACAAGTTTCATGGAAAGTTTAACCGAACCATTCGGCAGGACCGTCTGTTCGATTTCCGGAAGTTCCTCCGCCGCTGATGTGTGGTTCGCCGCGAAATACCCGGATACGGACATTTCTTCGGCAAGATCCTTCAGACCGTCAATGCGGAACGTCATCGTGATTTTGTCCGAGAATACTTCCAGCTCGCCGATCACCAGACGCAGAAGTTCGTTCCGTGCGCCGGGAAACATGAATTCCCACAGCCCTGCGATGTCGCTCATTGCCGCAATCACATCGTCCCGCGAGATCGGCTTCCGGAGAAGATCTCGTTTTCGGCGCACCTCTGTAAGTTTTTCCCCCACCTTCTTCAGTTCGTCGAAATCCGTCTCCGCCATCAGCGCTGAGTCCTTCAGCTCTGTCAGTTGCGCCAGGAAAAGCGTGATGTCATGGTCGTAATTCGCTTTCAGCGCATCCTCTTTCGCCCTGACAGCATCCAGCGTTGCTCGCAGAATGGTCGGTGTTCGGAACAGGGCGGAAAGCTGTTTCAGAACGGCCTGTTCGAGATCTCCGGAGGGAATCCTCTTCAGTGGACAGACATGGTCGGGGTCCTTGGCACTTGCTTGACAAATATAATACCCGTATTTTCGCCCCTGTTTTTTCGTATAGGTCGGCGTCATGGCGCGATGGCAGTGCCCGCACTTGACCAGCCCGGAAAACGGCTGGTTTTGCGCGGTGTGCCGCCTCGGCGTCGGGCAACTGTTCGACGACATCATCGACTGGACTTCCTCCCATTCCTGACGCGGAATGATCGCCTCATGTTCACCCTCGTAGCGTTTGTCGTAATGGCGGATGTATCCGGCATAAATCGGATTGGAAAGAATCCGGTACACCGCGCCGGTGTCCCATGTGCGCGCCGAATGGCGGACGCCGCGCGCCGAGGTCCACTCCTTGGTCTTGAGTCCCAGCATGTTTGCTTCGTGGACCGTTTGCTTCAGGGAACCGAGCATGCGGTATTTTTGAAACAGAATCCGAACCGTTTCAGCCTCGTCCCCGACAATTTGCAGTTTCTTGGTCCGAAAATCGGGCATATATCCCAGGACAGGGACGCCTCCGCAGAATTTTCCGCGTTTTTTGCTGGCCCCGATTTTTGCGGTCACACGCTCGGAATCAATATCTTTCTCAAATTCAGCGAATGACATCAGAATATTGAGCATCATGCGTCCTGCGGATGTAGCGGTGTTGATTTCCTGCGTGACCGAGCAAAAGCTCACATTGTGCCGCTCGAAGTATTCCTGCATTTTGGTGAAATCCTTAAGCGACCGGGAAAGCCGGTCGATTTTCTGACAGACAACGACGTTGACCTTTCCGGCTTCGATGTCGGCCATCAGTCGTTTGAGCGCCGGGCGTTCCATATTGCCGCCGGACCAGCCGCCATCGTCATAATGTTCTGGAATGCATTCCCATCCCTTGGCTTTCTGGCTTGCGATGTAATTTTCGCAGGCCTCCCGCTGGGCGTCGAGGGAGTTGAAATCCCGCGTTGCCAGGGTTCCGTCATCGACAGATTTCCGGCAGTAACATGCCGCGTTCAGTGTTTCCATTATTTCACCCCGAAGAATTTCTTTCCGTTCCACTGCGTCCCCGTAATTGCGAACGCCGCTCCGGAAAGGGATTTGTAATTCTGTCCGTTCAGTTCGAATCCGTCGGAGGTCGCTTTGACAACGTAGAGTTTTCCTTTCCATTCACGTTCAAACTTGGTTCCTGGAAGGAAGCCTCCGTTGTTCGGGCGCACCTTCGGCGTATTGTCGATTTCGACCAGCGCGGCCTGCGTGGTCTCGCTGATCCCGCCGTATTGAAGTTCCTGAATCCGGAATGCGAGCTGGTGTTTCAGAAACAGTTTCCCGCAATCCGGTGCTTCCCGGTTATACAGTTCGCGCCACTTGTCCTTCAATTCGTCCAACTCCATTATTTGAAGCCGGGCGAGTTCGACGCGAATGTTCGGCTGTGGTTTCGCTACCTTTTTCATATCGTTCTCCTGCTCAGAATGTTCTGCCTGTATACAAGCTCTTATCAAGCGGGATATCAACTCATTCTGAGTTCAATTTTGCATTTTTTTGTTCATAATGGCATCCGCAAGAATCGCGGCAATCCGTTTAACGGCATCGTTATCCATTCTTTTTGCTCCTAAGTTCGGAAAGTTTGAGTTTGCCACTTGTGAAACCTTCGTTCCTCGTGCTGCCGGAGGACGC
>CAZHPP010000579.1:0-2598 GCA_964534535.1 uncultured Victivallales bacterium
CTTCTCTCTCTTCGGAACCATCGTGAAGGGGCTCGGTCTGGCCGGGAAACTTCTCGGGTATCCGACAGCAAACCTGGAGCCGAAGGACATGCTTCTTCCGCCGTTCGGAGTCTATTCGGCCTTCGCACGGCTGCCGGACGGAATCCGGCGCGAAGCAGCGGTCTTTCTCGGCGTGGCGCCCACCATCCGCGAAAACGAAACCAATCCGAAAATCAAGGTTGAGGCCCATTTTCCGGGGTACTCCGGCACTCTTTACGGCACCGGACTCAGGCTGGAGCTCGTCTCGAAAATCCGGCCTCAGATCAAGTTCGATTCGCCCGAAGCCCTGAAGCGGCAGATCGGGCTCGACCTCGAGCATGTGCTGGAAGACCTGCGCCGAACCGGAAAGGATCAGCCGTGAACGCCGCATTTTCCCGGATTCTTCTGTTTGTGCTGACTCTGGCGGCATGCGCGCTTGCGCTGGTTCCGTTCCGGAAGAACCTTCCGCGGACAGCCGCCGTCCCCGCGACGGAACCAGTTCCGTGCGCCGCAGTCCCGCACGAGCGCGAATTCGCCGAAATGCTGCGGACCCGTCCGGACTCTCCGGAGGCCCGGACCGCCCTGCAGCGCGATTCGTTTGCCGCCGCCCGTCTCGAAATTCTGAAAAAATATTTCAATACACAACCGCAGAACGGCAGAACCGCCGGAACGGAGGAGTGAATCATGTTCGAACTCGATGTGGAACGGGAATTTTCCGCCGCGCACAATCTGCGCGGATACAACGGCAACTGTTCCGAAAAGCACGGCCACAACTGGGGAGTCCTGGTGAAAATCCGTGCCGAAGAACTCGATTCCATCGGGATCGCGGTCGACTTCAAGGCGCTCAAGCGAGAACTGGATTCCGTGCTCGCCGGACTCGACCACAGGGACCTGAACACGGTTCCGCCGTTCGACAGGATCAACCCGACCAGCGAAAACCTGGCAAAGTATGTCTACGGCGTGCTGAAGGCGCGCCTGAACTTCCCCAATGCAAAGATTTACAGCGTGCGGATCAGCGAAAGCCGCAGTTCCGGCGCAACCTATTTCGAGGAGTGAACGCCGTCATGAAGATTCTTTCCGCCGCCGACCCCGGATCGCCCGCCCGCGCCGCCGAAGCCCTGAAAATTCCGGGGAACGTCCTGCTGGTCCCCACGGAAACCGTCTACGGGCTCGTCTGCTCCTGGAGCGATGCGCAGGCCCGTGCAAACATCTACTCCATGAAGCACCGCGCGGAAAACAAGCCGCTCGCGGCCTTTGTCCCGACTCCGGAACACGCGGCGAAACTCGCCGGGATCCCGCTTCCGCCGCTCGCCGTGAAACTTGCGAAGAAATACATGCCCGGCCCCATCACGATCATCGTGCCGGACTCGAACGGGACCACGTTCGGATTCCGGATCCCGGACCACCCGTTCATTCTGGCCCTGCTGAAATGTTTTGACGGCGCGCTCGCCTCCACAAGCGCCAACCTTTCCGGGAAGCCGGCCGCGCTGAGCGTAAAGCAGGCGCTCGATTCCGTGGCCGAACCGCCCGCGCTCGCTGTCGACGGCGGGGAGCTTCCCGCCGGTTCGCTCGCCTCGACCGTGGTGCTCGTCGGGGCGGACAACTCCCTGAAGATTCTGCGTCAGGGACCGCTCACGATCACGCTCTGACCGTCCGAACGGCTTTCTCCGGGTGAAGTTCCATACTTTTCCCGAAACACGCGGCACAGGTAATTCAAACTGGAAAAACCGGTCCGCGCGGCAATCTCCTTGAGGCTCAGCGTGCGGATCGGGAGCATGCGCGCGGCGCGTTCCAGCCTCTGCCGGGAAATATACCCGGCCGGAGTCGTCTTCATGTGAACTTCGAAGAGCCGGCAGAGAGTCCGCACGCTCGTGCCCGCGGCGGAGGCAATGCTTTCCCGGGAAAGTTCCGGTTCGGCCAGATGACGGTCGATGTATTCCAGAATCCGCCGGAGCTTCGGCGGAACGGGGTCTGCCCGCTGCTGCCGCCTGAGTTCGTGAAGGAGCGAAAACCAGAGTCCCGAAAGTTTTTCGCGCGACTGTTCCGCGCACATTTCCGCCTTGATGGAGTCCATGTACCGCTCCACGCGGGCCGGGTCGGAAAGCCTGATGAGCACGTCATCCGAACCGAACATCTCCATCAGGACCGAACGGCAGAGTCGGTTCGGAAAAACGGAAAACGCCTTCCTTCTCAGCGGAACGTCACCCACCACGAACCCGGCGGAATACTGTCTGGGAGAAATGGAGATGTCTCCCGGTGCCATGAAGCCGACTGTGCCGTCCGGAAAGATGGTTTTCGAATGGCCTTCCAGCACCAGGCTGTGGACCAGGTACTTGCCGCCGCCGCTGGGGGTCCTGACGCCGGGGCGCCACACCGAATCGAAGAAATAGGCGATCAGGAGCTCCGGCGTTTCCGGATTGACCGTTTCCCGCGCAAAGTAGAAATTTTCGTCCCAGAATTCCGAGTGTCCCATGACTTTCCCCTCTGCTATTGTTTGGCACGTTTCTGCTATCCATACCATATTGCATTTCCGGCAGATTGCAATATGGTATCGAAGAAAAGATTCGTGAATTCATGCGG
>CAZHPP010000580.1:0-2593 GCA_964534535.1 uncultured Victivallales bacterium
GTGTAGGTCTGTCCGCTCACGGGAATGGTCGAGCGGAAGCCCATCTTTTCCGCGACGAGGCGGTCGAGCTTCCGGATTTTTTCCTGGTCGCCGTTGAAGAGTTCCATGAAGCTCGCCTGCGTGCCGGTGGTGCCTTTGACTCCGCGCATGGGCAGGGCTTCGAGTTCGCGCTCCACGCGCTCGATGTCGAGCGTGAAGTCCTGCAGATAGAGCGTGAAGCGCTTGCCGACGGTGGTCAGCTGGGCGGGCTGGTAATGCGTAAAGCCGAGCGTGGGAAGATTCCTGTATTTTTCGGCTTCGGCTGCGATGGCGTCTGCCGCCTGAAGGAGCTTGCCGAGAATGATCTTCAGACCGTCGCGCATCTGAATCAGTTCGGTGTTGTCGGTAACGTAGCAGCTGGTGGCGCCGAGGTGGATGATCGGCTTTGCGGCGGGGCACTGGGCTCCGAAGACGTGGATGTGACTCATCACGTCGTGGCGCAGAAGGGCTTCCTCCTTTGCGACGGCTTCGAAGTCGATGTCGTCGAGGTGGGCGCGCATCTGGTTCAGCTGCTCGTCGGTGATCTCAAGTCCGAGTTCCTTTTCGGATTCGGCGAGGGCGAGCCAGAGCCGGCGCCAGGTGGAATGCTTGCGCTGGGGCGACCAGTTGTAATTCATTTCGGCGCTGGCGTAGCGTCCCGTCAGCGGGTTCTGCCAGACTTTGTAATCGGTTTCCATGACATCATCCCGCATGTTATTTCAAAGACTTGAACCATTCGGAGACGTGTTTGACGGCGTCCTTGTTTCCGGAAGCCGCGGCCAGCTCCTCCTCGTAGAAGCCGCAGACCATCTTTTCGAGCTCGTCCTCGGCGATTTTCTTGCCGGTGAGCTCGCAGACGATCTTCAGCAGGTCGTGCTTCGAGAAGTCATATTCCCTGGAAACAATCGCGGTAATGTCGGCGGCGGACTGGACTTTCGTGAGGGAGTCGCGGAATTCGTCGTCGCTCATCATTCTCATGCAGAAGGCTCTTGCGCTTTCGATGGACATGTTCGTGGATTCCTTATGATGTTGTTTCTGAAGTTTCAATAGTTCCTGTCGGCAAAGTCGACCCAGCCGCCCGCCTCGACGAGCTTGCGGTCGAAGCCGCCCAGCTCGAACGGAAAGACCTTTTTCTCCTTGCCGTTCGAGATGGTGAATGTGTTCTTTTTGAGGTCGGTCTCGCAGAAGGAGTCCGTGCCCGCAAACACGCGGAAGATTTCGTCGACCGTCTTCGCGTCGAGCGAAACGGCCATCATCCCGCAGTTGAACATGTTCTGGCGGAAGATGCGGGCGAAATTGACGGCGATCACAAGCGTGATTCCGTTGCATTCGAGCACCCAGGGCGCATGTTCGCGCGAGGAGCCGCAGCCGAAGTTGGAGCGGGTCACGATCACGCTTTTCCCGGCGATGTCCTTCTTCGGGTCGAACCCGGGAAGGACAAGGTCCTCCAGACAGTACGGCTTGAGCGCGGCCTTGGTGGATTCGGTCAGGTATTTGGCCGGAATGATCTCATCCGTGTTGATGTCGGCACGGTCCAGGAACAGGATTCTGCCGCTGAAGTTTTTCATGTTATTTCTCCTCCTTGAAGAGCGGCGAATTGGCAATGGCTCCGGCAATGGCCGTGGCCGCCGCCGTGGCGGGACTCATCAGATGGACCATGCCGCCCTTGCCCATGCGTCCGTTGAAGTTGCGGTTGGTGGTGCTGGCGCAGACTTCGCCCTTCGCGAGCACGCCGTTGCTCATGCCGAGGCATGCGCCGCAGGTGGGGTTGGTCACGCAGAATCCGGCATCCATGAAGACGGCCAGAATCCCTTCGTCGAGCGCCTGCCGCGCAATCTTCGGGGTGGCGGGCGAAACGATTCCGCGGACGGTCTTCGCAATATGTTTCCCCTTCAGGATCGAAGCGGCGATCCGCAGGTCCTCAAGGCGTCCGTTCGTGCACGAACCGATATACACCTGGTCGACGTGCGTGCCCGTCATCTCGCGGACGGTCTTCACCTGGTCGGGCTTGTAGTTGAACGTGACGACCGGTTCGATCGCGGAAGCGTCGAGCTCGACGGTCCGCGTGTAGACGGCGTCAGGATCGGAGCGCCATTTCGAATATTCGGCAAGCGCCGCCTTCTTCGTGGCGAATTCCTTCCGGATGAACGGCCAGAGATATTCGACCGTGGTCATGTCCGGCATGCAGCAGCCGCAGGTGGCTCCGGCCTCGACGGCCATGTTGCAGAGCGTCATGCGGGAATCCATGCCCATGGCGTCGACGGCGGAACCGCCGAACTCGAGCACCTGGTCGGTCGCGCCGTTCACGGTGAGCGTTCTGATGATCGTCAGGATCACGTCCTTGGCAAATACGCCCGGACGGAGCTTTCCGTTCACGTTCACGCGGAGGGTCTTCGGAGTATGAAAGGCGCAGACGCCCTTCAGGATTCCGACCTCGAGGTCCGTGGTCCCGACTCCGGCAGCGAACGCGCCGAACGCGCCGTGCGTGCATGTGTGGGAGTCGCCCATGATCACGGTGAAACCGGGACGGACGAATCCCTTTTCCGGGAAAATCGCGTGGCAGACGCCGTTCTCG
>CAZHPP010000581.1:0-2585 GCA_964534535.1 uncultured Victivallales bacterium
TCCGCCCATGGTTTCCGCCGTGAAGAAGGACGGCGAACGGCTCTACGCCCTCGCCCGCAAGGGGATTGAGGTCGAACGCGAACCCAAGAAAATCACGATCTTCTCCATCAAGGTGGAAAACATCCAGCTGCCGTATGCCGACTTCACCGTGAAGTGTTCCAAGGGCACCTATATCCGCACGCTCTGCGCGGACGTGGGGCAGGTGCTCGGCTGCGGCGCGTGTCTCTTCAGTCTGAACCGCGTCACCAGCGGCGAATTCAGTCTGCAGGACGCCGTTACGGTCGACGAGCTCAAGACCTGGGATCAGGCCCGCCTTGAGGACTACGTTTCCCGCTATCTGCATCTCAAGCTCCAGAAAATGCGCGCTTTCTCGTCCTTCTGAACCGGAATTTCAACGGAGGTGTCCCCCATGGTTCCCAGCCGCGAACTCGAAAAATTTGCAAAAGAGTGGATCGATGCCTGTTCCGGCGATTCCTTCCAGTTCGGCGATCTCCTCGACGCATACAATGAAAAGCATCCAGTCCCTGCGGACGAGATCGAATATCTCGAAACCCGCATGCGTTCGGTGCTTGACAATTCCGGGTTCGCCGTCCGTCCGCACTCCTCCGATTCCTTTTACATCATTGAGAAGTTCTTTGCGGGAACGGTCTTCTACTGCCGTCCGCGCGACTTTGAAATCGAGGAAGGCATCCTGATTCCGGGCGCCCGCTTCGAACCGTTCCATCACCCCGATCTCTTCGTCGACGATTTCGAGGTTGATTCCGCGGCGGGAAAGCTTTCCACGCGCTCCTTCCGCTGCGAATACGGGAAAGTCTCCGACCTCTATTTCATGCTCGGGCCCGCCGGAACCATGGACCTGCTGACCGCCGAATCGGCTGAGAACTATGAAACGATCTCCCATCACAACGGTCTGAACGACATCATGCCCGTGGTCCAGGACGTGCTTGACATGCGCGCCTTCTACTCGCAGACCGGATTCCGCCCCGGCGACCTCCTGAAGTTCACCCTGGTTTCCTATATGAATGCGTCCTTCCGCGTGGAGCATGTGCCCTATCCGGACGCTCCGTCGAAGAAGGAGGTCGACCGCTGGGTCGACGAGTTCGAAACGTCGCTTTCCCGCGTCTGTCACGAATACCGCGACTCGCTCGAAATCGCCCAACAGCTGATGATGGCGTACGTCTACGCGGCCGAATACGAAAGCGACCTGCGGAAGATGCCCGCGCCCCCGATCGACTCCTATCACTCCATGATGCGCATGATCTCCTTCCGCCGCGACAGCGCGGAATGGACCCTCGACTCCATGGAGCCCGAGGACACCGACCAGTATCCGCAGGAGCAGCCGTCTGCGGAAGGCTCTGACGCTCCGGAATCGCCGGAAACGGCGCCGCACGAATGCGCCTGCGGAGAGAATCATCGGCACGCGGCAAAGCCGGACGATGGACACGGAAGCGATCCGTTTGCCGACGAGCACGGCGTGGTGCACAATCTTTCTCCGGACGATTTCGGCATTTCCGGCGGCGCGACCGATTCCCTCGATGCGATTCTCCGCGACGCGAAGTCTTCGCTCAGCGAGCTGGAGATCAAGTCGCTGATGCTGGATTCCCTTGCGAGCGGAATCGATTCGTTCGAGGAGTTTTCCCGCACCAATTCGGACTGCATCAAACTGGCGTTCCGGGACGAAGCGCAGGAGACCTCATTCCTGAACTATACGGAGGACCTCTGGGAGCTTCTGGCGGAACAGTACAATCCCGAGCGCGACAATTTCAAGGCGCCTCTGCGCCAGCGCGTGCTGGAGCTTGCGCGGCGCCGTTCCGAACTGGTCGATTCCCTGAACGAGCGCGGACTTTTCAGCCTGATTTCCAGGTTCCATTCCGGACTGGAGCAGACGCACAGGAACATTGTGGACACGATCGCAGTGATCGATTCGGATACCGAGCTCGCCGAGGGCGACAGCCGTTACGAGTCGCTGGAATTCCGCATCGGCGACCTGGAGGACGATTTTGAGTCTCTCGCCGGAGAAATTGATTCCGAAACGGCGAAGAAGAAGCCGTGACCGTTTCCCCGTCCGGAAGATTTTTCCGCGCAGCGAACGTCCTTTTCCCCCGTTTCCCCGTACACCGGCGGTCCGGCCCTGAGATCACTGCATCGACGCTGTTCTCAATCTTGTTCCGTCCCATAAATAAATCTGTCTTGCTTTTTCCGGAAGAAGGTGTAAATTATGATATTACTAAACCGATTTAGCTAAAGCAGGAGCACACATCATGAACTTCTTCGGAAACGACATTCCGCGATACGAAAAAGAACTCTCGGAACGGGTGATCCCCTTCTGGGAAAACCACTGCGTCGACCGGAAATTCGGCGGATACTTCACCTCGCTCGACCGCGACGGCAGCGTCTACGACACCGAAAAATACATGTGGATGCAGTGGCGGATCGTCTATATGTTCGCGTGGCTTTCCATGACGCGGTTCCGGAAGGAAAGCTTTCTGCCGATCGCGGAACAGGGATTCGATTTCCTCACGAAGCACGGGAAAGCCTCCGACGGCACCTACTATTTTGCCCTGAACCGCGAAGGAGTCCCCTCC
>CAZHPP010000582.1:0-2585 GCA_964534535.1 uncultured Victivallales bacterium
CCTTGCCGAATATTACAAAGGCAAGAACATTCCGATCCAGGTCATCGGCTGCCCCAAGACTATCGACGGCGACCTCAAGAACAAATACATCGAGGCCTCCTTCGGATTCGACACCGCCACGAAGGTCTACAGCGAGCTTATCGGCAACATCGAGCGCGACGCCAACTCTGCCAAGAAGTACTGGCATTTCATCAAGCTGATGGGCCGTTCCGCCTCCCACATCGCGCTCGAATGCGCGCTCAAGACCCACCCGAACATCGCGATCATCTCCGAGGAAGTCGCGGAAAAGAAGCACACGCTCGACCAGATCGTCACGCGCATCGCGGAAATCGTGATGAAGCGCGCCGAAAACGGCGAAAACTTCGGCGTGGTCCTGATCCCCGAAGGCCTGATCGAATTCATCCCCGAAATGAAGACCCTGATCGCCCAGCTCAACGAACTGCTCGCGAAAGAGGGCGAGGCCTTCGCAAAGATCGAAAGCAAGGACCAGAAGGTCAAGTTCGTGATCGACCGTCTGCCCGCCGGCCTCGCGAAAGTCTTCGGAAGCCTTCCGCAGACCATTCAGCTCCAGCTCACCAATGACCGCGACCCCCACGGAAACGTCCAGGTCTCCCTGATCGAAACCGAAAAACTCCTCGTCGAGCTCGTCAAGGGCAAACTGAAAGCGAGCGGGAAAAAGGTCAAGTTCGGGACCCAGACGCACTTCTTCGGCTACGAGGGCCGCTGCTCCGTGCCGTCGAACTTCGACGCCGACTACTGCTACAGCCTTGGCTACACCGCCGCTGCGATCGTGGGCGCAGGCAGAACCGCGTACATGTCCTCCGTGACGAACCTGGTCGCCCCCGCCTCCAAGTGGGTTTCCGGCGCGGTTCCGCTCACCGCCATGATGAACGTGGAACGCCGCCACGGCGAA
Source organism: uncultured Victivallales bacterium (assembly GCA_964534535.1). GTDB lineage: Bacteria > Verrucomicrobiota > Lentisphaeria > Victivallales > UBA1829 > CAZHPP01. The sequence goes on from CAZHPP010000582.1 coordinate 914, forward strand.
GACAAGCCCGTGATCAGGAAGGCGCTTGTGGAACTTGACGGCGCCCCGTTCAGGGAGCTGGAAAAGAACCGCGAGAAATGGGCGGTCGAAACTTCGTTCGAATTCCCCGGCCCCATCCAGTACTACGGCCCGGACGAAGTCTGCGATGCCACCACCGAAACGCTCAAACTCGAACATCCGGACAGGTAATCATGGAAAAAAGCGCAGGTTCCGGCTCCTTCGACGCGGCCAAGGTGGCCATGCTCGCCCGGCTGGAGCTCTCCAAGGACCAGCTGGAAAAGTTCCAGTCAGAAATGGAAAAAATCGTCGGATACGTCGACCAGCTCTCCGAGCTCAACGTCGACGGGATCGAGCCCACCGCGCACGCCTCCGCCCGCACCAACGTCCTCCGGGACGATGCGGCGGAGACGCACTACACCCGTGAAACCATGCTGGCGAACGCTCCCGCCACCATCGACGGCGAGCTGGTCAAGGTTCCGCGCGTGCTTCCCGGGGAGGGCATCGCATGAGTTTTGAAACATTCACGCTCGGCGAATGCGCCCGGCTCCTCGCGGAAGGAAAGACCAGTTCCGCGGAGCTCTGCCGTTCCGCGCTCGGCCGCGTCAAGGCGGTCGACCCGGAAATCCGCGCGTTCCTGGAAATCGATGAGAAGCACGTGCTCGATTCGGCCGCCGAATCCGACCGCCGCCGCGCCGCAGGAAAGGCCCTCGGTCCGTACGACGGAATCCCGGTCGCGATCAAGGACTGCATCTCCGTCCGCGGCGAACGCTGTTCCTGCGCCTCGAAGATTCTGGAAAAATTCAAGGCCGTCTACGATTCGACCGCCGTCGCGAAACTCCGCGCCGCCGGATTCATTCCGTTCGGAAGGACCAACATGGACGAATTCGCCATGGGTTCCTCCTGCGAGAATTCCGCGTTCCAGAAAACGCGCAACCCCCGCAACCCGGCCTGCGTGCCGGGCGGCTCGAGCGGCGGTTCCGCGGCGTCCGTGGCGTCGGGGGAAGTCCCCGCCGCGCTCGGAAGCGATACCGGCGGCTCAATCCGCCAGCCCGCCGCGTTCTGCGGCGTGTACGGACTCAAGCCGACCTACGGCAGAGTCTCCCGCTTCGGGCTCGTGGCGTTCGCCTCCTCGCTCGACCAGATCGGCCCATTCACGAAGAACGTGCAGGACTCGGCCATCCTTCTCGATACGATCGGCGGACACGATCCGCAGGACTGCACCTCGCTGGAAGACCCGTGCGGCGGTTTCGCCGCAGGACTCAGAAAAGGGTCTCTCAAAGGCGTGAAAATCGGCCTCCCGAAGGAATATTACGAGCTGGAAGGCTCCGCAGACTGTGTGAAGAAATGCTCGGCCGCCGCGATCGAGGCCTACAGATCCCTCGGCGCAGAAACGGTCGAAGTTTCGCTTCCGCATACGAAATACGCCATGGCTTGCTACTACATCATCGCCACGGCCGAGGCCAGCGCCAACCTGGCGCGCTTCGACGGAGTCCGCTACGGCTACCGCAGCCCGCGCGCAAAGGACGTCCTCCAGAACTACATGATGTCCCGCGGCGAAGGCTTCGGCGACGAGGTCAAGCGCCGCATCATGCTGGGCACCTATGTGCTCAGCAGCGGCTATTACGACGCGTACTATCTCCGCGCCCAGAAGGTCCGCACGCTGATCCGCCGC
>CAZHPP010000583.1:0-2584 GCA_964534535.1 uncultured Victivallales bacterium
TAAAGATTTCATATTCTGAAAAGTTTCAGGGAGAGTTTTCCCCCGCGTCCCCTGTCTGGATCTGCCGGGCATGAAACCTGTGCGATCCCCCGGAAAAGCCGGACGGTTTGACAGTGGAGAGGAGGCAAACGAATCGTAAAATATTACGGGAGAACCAGCCGGTGCGCTTGCAATCCCCGTCGTTGGAGGTATGGTAACGGGGAAAATTGCAGCGGGACCGCCCGGTCAGGATCAAGGAAAACCAATCATCATGATGCCAAGTGAATCAACACGAATGGATTGCAGGGAATGTCACGGCGGATTGATTGCGGACTCTGCGCCGAAAATTCTCAATATCCTGAATGGCGACTGTGCGCATGCGCCGTTTCAGCAGTCCGCTCTGCCCGGAGAAACGCTGGTATGGCGCGAAGTCTATACGGAAGGACCGCTGGATTTTTCAGGCGATTTGCCGCGTTTTCGTGCCGGACGCGCGGCGTTTCTGGCGTCTATCACAAACTATTCGCTTGAAAAAATGCAGGAGTGGACGGAAACACTGGACCGCTCCGTCCTCGATCTGCGGCGGGAAGACGTCCTGCGTCTCTGGTTCGACGCCTGCATGTTCGATCAATCGATGCTGGCCCGAATTCTCTCGCTTGTGATCCGGATTCCGGCGGAACGGCGCCCGCGCGTCGAACTGGCCTGTGAAAACGTGATTTTTTCAGACGCGAAGATTTTTTTGGCCTTGCATGAAAAACGGCAAACGCTTGGGGATGATGATCTCCGAAACGGCGCGCTCTGCTGGGAAAGCTTTGTCAACTATGGTGTGCCTGAGAACGTCTCCCCCGTTTTCCGATTCATGCAGGATGCGCTGGAACGCCGTCGGCGGGAAACGCCGGATCAGAACGGCCTCGGCGAAACCCGGCGGCGTCTGCTGGAAATGGTCGCCGGCAGTTCGGAATACGGAATGACGCTGACGGAACTGTTTCAGCGGCTTGCCGAACAGGAGCAATATCCGTGGTTCGGAATGGAAACGGTCCGGCGGTTTGCATCAGCTCTTGTCCGGAAAAATCTTCTCCGGATGGAAAACGAAAGGTATTTCGCCTTCCGTCCAGGGAGCCCGAAGAGCGACCCGCGTCCCGAAGGGACTGAAGCCGTTCCAAATTCGAAACAGCCGGATGAATCGCGGCTTTCCGGCCCCCTTTCAGGGGCGGATGACAGATGATCGGTTCCGGGAGCTGCGCTTTGCTCATTCCCGGCTCTTGAACCCGCTTTCGTACTCCTTCATCGTAACGGCTGCTTCGTCGAGCCTGTGATATTTTGCGGACCGTTTGCCGCCCTGTCAAGCCGTCCGGCTTTTCGGGAGGAGCGCATTTTCCCGATATGAAATAACAGAAAATCTGATTTCCTGATTTAATACCACTTGACATTTTTTAGAACCAGTGGTATAATAATGGCAGACATGGAACGGCGGACTTCACTGCTGCGCCGATGCCTGAAAATGCGGATTTTTGCATGTTCCGCATCTTCGGACGGCAAATATGTTCCGTGCTTGAATGCGGATGCGGCGTTTGACTGGAAATGATAAAGATAAGAAACATGGCAGATAACTATCTGCCCGGAGGCAGGGAGAAAACATGATGGAAAAAGTCGGATTCGGAATCATCGGCGCCGGAATGATCGCCGCACTTCATGCAAAAACCATTCAGTCCCTTGAAAATGCGAAACTGATCGGATTCTATGACGCGAATCCGGCTGCGGCGGAAAAACGGGCTTCAGAATTCGGAGTCAGGGCGTATTCATCGTTTGATGCGTTCCTGAAGGATCCGGCCATTCAGGCGGTCACGATCGCCACGCCCTCCGGAATGCATGCGGCAGTCGCGATCCCGGCCGCAAAGGCCGGAAAACATATCCTCTGCGAAAAACCGCTCGAAATCACGCTGGAAAAAGTGGATGCCGTAATCCGCGCATGCAATGAAAACCATGTTCTGCTTTCCCCCGTCTTCCAGACCCGCTTCACGCGCCCGGTCCAGCTCGTCCGCGACGCCATGCGCGCCGGACGCTTCGGGCGCATGGTGCTTGCCAGCACGCAGATGCGCTGGTACCGCGATCCGGCATATTACAGCGGCTCATCGTGGCGCGGGACATGGGGCATGGACGGCGGCGGAGCGCTCATGAATCAGGCTATCCACATGGTCGACCTCCTGATTTACATCAACGGTTCGCCGGAAGAGGTCTTTGCATTCTCCGGCACTCTGACTCACAGCATTGAGGTGGAGGACAATCTCTGCGCGGCTGTCAAATACCGCAATGGCTCCTACGGCACGATCGAGGTAAGCACCTCCTGCGCGCCCGGCTTCCCGCGCAGAGTCGAATTTTCCGGGAGCACCGGCACAGTGGCCTTCGAAGAGGACAGCATCACCCGCTGGGAATTTGCCTCTCCGATTCCGGAGGACGCGAAAATACGCGACGAGCTCAAACTTTCAGGCAGCGCCGCCGGAGGCAGGTCTCCGATGAACATAAGTTCAGCCGGACATGCCAACCAGATAAGCGATCTCGCCGACGCCATTCTCAATCACCGCCAGCCGCTGCTCGACGGACGGGAAGG
>CAZHPP010000584.1:0-2570 GCA_964534535.1 uncultured Victivallales bacterium
GGCGCGGTCGAAACGGCCGCGGAAGGCCGCATCTACGCCCAGTTCCTGGCGGAACACCGCGGCAAATTCGACGGCGTGATCCTCTGCCTGCCCAACTTCGGAGACGAAAACGGCGCCTCCGAAGCCCTGCGCGACTGCGGTGTTCCGATCTACATTCTGGCGCTCCCGGACGAACTGGACAAGATGGACTTTTCCCGGCGGCGCGACTCGTTCTGCGGGAAGTTCTCGATCATGGACGTGTTCGGGCAGTTCGGAATTCCGTTCACCGCATGGCCGCCGCATACGCTGGCGGTCTCCGCCCCGGAATTCCCGGAGGAAATGCGCCAGTTCGGAGCCGTGTGCCGCATCGTCAGGGCCATGCGCCGCTGCCGCATCGGCGCCGTCGGCGCCCGGCCCACGCTCTTCAAGACGATCCGCTGCGACGAAATCACGCTGCAGAACCACGGGATCACCACGGAAGTCTATGACAATTCCGACCTGCTGGTCCGCGTGAAAAAACTCCGCGACAATGCGCCCGAAGTCGCCGCAAAGGCCGCCCGCTTCCAAAAAATCAGCGAATGTTCGGACGTCCCGGCGGACAAACTTCTCACGCTCGCGAAGGTTTCCGCGGCGCTCGATTCGCTCGTGACGGAAAACCGGCTGGACGCGATCGCGCTGCGGTGCTGGAGCGATCTCCAGCAGACGCTCGGAATTTCGGCCTGCATGATTCTGGGGGAATTCTGCGACCGGCTGATCCCCGCCGCCTGCGAGCTCGATCTCTGCAACGCGGCCGCCATGCTGGCGCTGACGGCGGCCTCGGGCCAGGCTTCCGCCTGCCTCGACTGGAACAACAATTACGGAAACGATCCGGAGAAATGCATCCTGTTCCACTGCGGCTCGATCCCGCAGTCGCTGATGACGGCGAAAGGCCGCGTGACCGACCACGCGATGTTCGCAAAGTCGCTCGGCCCCGGCTGCGGCTGGGGATGCAACACCGGATTCATCCGGCCGATGGAATTCACGTTCGCCTCGACCGCTACGCAGAGCGGAAAACTCCGCTTCTATTCCGGCGAAGGCGTCTTCACGGGCGAACCGCTCGGAAAAGGCTTCTTCGGCTGCGGCGGCGCGGCGAAAATCGAAGGTCTTCAGGCAAAACTCAACGCAATCGGATACGGCGGATTCCGCCACCACGTGAGCGTGACGCCCGGCCGCTGGGAAAAAGCCATGAACGAAGCCTTCTCCCGCTATCTCCGCTACGAACACATGGAATTCAAGGCATGAGCTTCCTCGGGATCGACATCGGCTCAAGCCGGGTCAAGGCCGCCGCCTTTGACGGCGCGGGAAAGGTGCTCGCCGCCGAATTTCGGGAATACTCCTGTTCGACTCCCGCACCGGGACGCATGGAGCTCGACGGCCGGACCGTGCTTGAAGCTTCGCTCGCCGTCATTGCCGCATGCGCCGCGGCCGTGGAAAAGAGTTCGCCCGTGCGTTCGCTCTGCATCTCCTCGCAGGGCGAAGCGTTTTCGCTGCTCGACGCGCAGGACCGCATTCTCTCGCCCGCGATGATCTCCGGCGATTCGCGCGCCGCCGAAGTCATGGCGGAATTCGCGGACCGGTTCGGGGCGGACAGGCTCTATCGGATCACGGGGCATACGGCCTCGCCGATGTTTTCGCTTGCGAAACTTCTCTGGATCCGCCGCGAACAGCCGGAACTCCTGAAGCGGACGCGCCGGATTCTCTGCTTTGAAGACCTGCTGGGATACACCCTGACCGGACGCGCCGCCATGGGCTGGCCTCTGGCCGGAAGGACCATGCTCTTCGATACGGGGACTCACCGCTGGAGCGGGGAAATCCTTGCGGAAGCGGGCATTCCGGCGGAACTTCTTTCCGAACCGCTGCCTTCGGGAACGGTCGCGGGCGAAGTCCGGAAGGAACTGGCCGGAAAGCTCGGGCTCCAGCCCGGAACCGTCGTCGTGACGGGCGGCCACGATCAGGTCATGGGGGCGCTCGGATGCGGAGCGTTCACGCCCGGAAACGCCATGTTCGCCGCCGGAAGCGTGGAATGCATGGCCGCCGTGCTGAAGGAACGGATTCTTTCGGACGGACTCCGGAAAGCGAACCTGTGCACGTACGATTTCTCCCTTCCGGGACTCCATGCCTCGCTGGCCTACTCCCTCACGGGAAGCAACATGCTGGAATATTTCAGGAAGGAATTCGGCGGAGGCGGGGAGTATTCCGCCCTGCTCGCGGCGATGCCGGAACATCCGACCGGACTGCTGGTGCTGCCGTATCTTGCGCCCTCGGGGACGCCCTGGTTCGACACCGTGACGCCGGGGTGCGTCTACGGCTGGCGGTTCAGCACGTCGCGCGGGGCGCTGCTGCGCGGCTGGTGGGAGGGAATCGCCATGGAAATGAAGCTGAATCTGGAACTTCTCCGGAAGAACGGGATTGCGCCGGAACGGCTCATCGCCTCGGGCGGCGGATTCCGCAGTCCCGCCGTGATCCGGATTCACAGCGACGTTCTCGGACTTCCCGTTCATGTGAGCGCGGAACCGGAAACGGGCTGCCGCGGCGCGGCGCTTCTCGCCCGG
>CAZHPP010000585.1:0-2565 GCA_964534535.1 uncultured Victivallales bacterium
GCAGTTCCGAGCTCTTGAGGTCCTTGTCCACCGGAACGACAATGCCGCCGATGCGGAGGGTCCCCACGTAGACTGAAATCCAGTCTGCGGAAGACGGCCCGATGATCGCGGCTCGGTCTCCCGCGCCGAAGCCTGAATGATAAAGGCCGGCCGAAACCCTTTCGCACCGGGAATGAAGTTCGCCGTAGGTAATGCCGTGCCATGCTCCGCCTTCCTTGTGGCGAAGAGCTGTCCTGCCGGAGTTCTTGGCGAAACTTTCCTGAAGAAGGGCATCGATGGTTGTCATGTTTCACTCACCTTGTTCATTAATTCCCATCCGGAACCTGCGGATGAACAGACGGCTGCCTGACTGGGAGCCTATAGTACTGCAAGAGTGATCGTCATGCATCTTTTTTTTCCTCCAGTACAGCAGCATTTTCATCATTGGATGACTTCCCGGAGCTTTTTGACCCAATATTATTGCGTATACGAAGTGCGGAAACATTTTTCCAGTGTTACTCGGCAGTTTTTTTCAAGAAACCGGCAGTTTGTGCCGATACTGCTAACATGGCGCTTTCCGTCTTCGAGCCGCCGGATGCGGATCGTTATCTGCGTGAAAGGGCATTGCAACCCTGGGCGGAAAAGCTTGTTGAAAAGAGATGAAGCATGGTGTATTAATTAATTTTTGGCCGGCTGGATGGTTGGGGGCTGTTCATCTCTCGATTCCGGAGAATATTCCATGAAATCCGTTTTTACTGTCGATGATAATGGCCGGGACATGGAGGAGGTCAGGGAGTTTTTGCGGGAGCGCGGCTATTCGGCTGTCGAAACCAGCCCTGAAATCTGTGCCGAGCTGCGGTTCACCAGGTTTGCCGTTGACCGCGCCAGTGTACAGGTCTTCTGGCTGACTCCCGACCAGCGGTTCATCTACGTTAATGACGAGGCCTGCAGCTCGCTGGGATACTCTCGCGCGGAGTTGACGAGCATGTCAGTGGGCGACATCGACCCGGTATTCCCGGGACCGGAAAGCGATGCATTCGCCGAGCACTGGCGCTTGTTGAAGGAAAATGGGAATGCCCGGTTCGAGACGTCTCACCGCACAAGAGACGGCCGGGTCTATCCGGTGGAGGTCCAGTCCAATTTCCTGGAATTCGAGGGGAAGGAATACACCTGCTGTTTCGTTTCCGACATCAGCGAGCGGAAACGCGCTGAGGAAAAGCTTCTCCTTCAGCACTTCTGCATTGAAAAGTCCGATACGATCGTTTTGCAGTTTTCACCCGGAGGGGAAATCCTGATGGCCAACGAATCCGCCTGCCGGAGCCTTGGCTACACTGCCGACGAATTGCTCGAACGGGGTGACGTTGACATAACACCCGTGCCTGCCAAAGAAAAAAAACTCGAATATCGCAGGATTCTCGCCGCAGGCTTTTCCTTGGCGGGTGAGACTCTCCTCCTGCGGAAAGACGGCTCCACTTTCCCGGTCGAATTCACGGCCAATAAGATCGATTTCCACGGAAAAGATATTTATGTCGGCTTTTTCAGGGACATAACCGGGCGCAAGAAAACTCAGGAGGCGCTGCGGGAGAGTGAGAAAAAATTCCGCCTCATTATCGAGACATCCCCAAACGCGGTCATTGTGGTCCGCGGAGAGCGCATCGTGTACGCCAATCATTCTGCAATGCAGGTTTCCGGATTCACGGCGGAACAGCTGGGAAGCATGCAGGTCTGGAATTTCGTGCACGAGGACTTCCGGGAAGAGGCGCGTGAACGGATTCTGGCGCGACTGCGGGGCGAAACGGTGTCGAACCGCTACGAATACAAGATACTGGACAGTCGTGGCGAGGAGAGGTGGATGGTGGCGACGAGCGTGCCCATTGACTATGAGGGCGCCCCTGCGATTCTCATCACCATTGTTGACGTTACCGAGGTCAAACAGACCGAGGAGGCGCTGAGGGAGAGCGAGGCAAGGCTCAAGCTGGCCATGGACATGGCGAAGGTGGTGAGATGGGAATTTGATGCCGCAACCGGCATGTTCCGCTTCGACGACCAGTTCTACAACCTGTACGGCACCACCGTTGCCCGGGAAGGCGGCATGCTCATGTCCGCCGAGTCCTATGCCCGAAAATTCGTCCATCCGGACGACTTGGGGGGGTTATCGAAGTAATTAAACGATCCCTGTCGAATGTCGACAAGTCATCAACCGGCGGGATAGAGCACCGCATTGTCCGCGCCGATGGGGAAGAACGGTACGTTTCCGTGCGGTGGGATATTATCCGCGACAGGGACGGGCGGGTCGTCAGAACGCGCGGCGCCAACCAGGACATCACCGAGCGCATGCGTGCGGAGGAAGAACGGAAGAAGCTCGAAGAGCAGCTCCACCAGGCGCAGAAGATGGATGCAATCGGGCAGCTTGCGGGCGGCGTAGCGCACGACTTCAACAACATCCTGACGGCGATCATGGGATTTTCCGAGGTCATGCTGATGCGGATGGAGCAGGAAAACCCCTTCCGGAATTCCGTCAACCAGATCCTGGCCGCGGCGGAGCGGGCAAAGGACCTTACCTCCGGACTCCTCGCATTCAGCCGC
>CAZHPP010000586.1:0-2563 GCA_964534535.1 uncultured Victivallales bacterium
CGTTTCATGAGAATCGCACCGCCCATCAGCACGAAATTTCCGAAATGGACAATGTGTTTGAATATCAAGGGCTGTGCCGCGAATTCCTGAACCGTCCGGAACACCGTGACGGACTGCTTTCCCAACTCAATTTCATCCGTCCCGAAGACACTGCTCTCTATGAAACGCTGTGCGACGGAATGAAACTTGCCACACGCACCAGCCGCAATCCCGCCGCAATTGTCGATTCCTACGCCGGCCACCGAGCCTGCTGCAATCTGCTGGAACTGACAGAACCGGCGCATGCCGGACTGTTTTATCCTGCGGTCTGGGAAAGCAGCCGTTTCCCAGCCGATTACGCGGCACGCCGTCAGCAGTGTACACGCGACTGCGGGAGATGTTCATACTGCAGTGAGGTTCAGAAAAATGCCGCAATCATACTTGATAAGACAGGAGAAAAATTCAATGTTGACCAGTAAAATGGTGAAGGCGGCAGCGCTGGACGCCGGAGCAGATCTTTGCGGAATCGGCGACATGTCCAGATTCGACGGCGCGCCGAAAGAAATGGATCCGCGATACATCTTTCCGGAAGCCGTCAGTGTTGTCGGCATGGTGTTCCGCATTCCGAGGGGAGTTCAGCGCGGCATTGAGGAAGGCACGCAGTTCTACCAGTATCCCTCCATGGCATACGGCGGAATCAACGAGATTTTTGCCCCGGCGGTGCTGTACCGGGTCGGCAAACTGATTGAAGATCACGGTTTTGAGGCATGTCTGTACCGAAACACCGGCGCCCGCGGCTGTGTCTCGGACATGGACGGATCTCCCGGCAACACACTTTCCCCTGAGGAGCAGATTCAAGCAATGAATCAGGCAAAGCGCAAGACCGACCATCACCGTTCCGTGCAATATACCCGTCCGGCGCGGCAGGGACAGCCAGCGCCCGATCTGCAGTTCCATTTCCGGCTGGCTGCGGTTGCCTGCGGTCTTGGAGAGATGGGCTGGAGCAAGATGTTTCTGACTCCGCAGTTCGGGCCGCTTCAGCGCCTGGCGTTCATTTTTACCGATGCCCCGCTGGAACCCGATCCGATGTATCACGGTCCCCGGCTTTGCCGCCGCTGCATGGCGTGCGTCCGCGAATGTCCCGGGGGCTGCCTGAGCAAAACCGAAAGCGTCAAGGTCAACATCGGCGGCAAACTTTGCGAATGGGGAAAAATAGACGAATGGAAATGCTATGCGTTTTATACCCATGGCGGCCGCTGTTTCAACCCATTCGTCCCTAAGAAAGTCTGGAATGACAACAAGAACGGCGATCTCAATCTTTTAGAAGGCAAAGCTCCCGCCAATGAGCAGGAAATCATGAAGGTTTACGGTGCTCTCGAAAAATATTTCCCCACCTGGGTCGGATACAATATGGCAAAATGCGGCGGCTGCATCCGCGCCTGCGTCAGCATGCTTGAAAAAGAGGGCGGCTGCCTGGCTGGACGCTTCAAGGAGCCGCTCCGCACCGGCAAAGCCTGGAAAATGGACCGTTAAGGAGGCAAAGTCCCAAAATGATCAATGCTGAAATTATCAAAGACAAAGCCCGCGAATACGGCGCCGCTATTGTGGGGATCGGGGACATTGCCCTCTTTGAAGGAACGGAACCGCAGCGCGATCCCCGTAAAATTCTGCCTCATGCCCGCTGTGTGATCGGATTCGCATTCCGCGTACCGCGCGCACTTTACAAGATCATGGCCAGCCGGGAGCAGTACTTCAACTATACACAGATAGGCGTCAAATTCATCGACGAGGATTTCTCCGAAATTTTCCTTCTGAAAATGGGAGCGCTGATCGAAGACGAAGGATACGACGCCTGTCTCCAGCGCAATGTCTCCAATCTTCGGATCAAGGGCGACAAGACCACAAATCCTGAACTCATTGACACCTACGAACTGGTTAACGCCGAACCGGTTGCTCCTGGAAAGCCGGTGCCGGACATCATCATGGATTTCAACCGTGCGGCTCAAATCTGCGGGATAGGCGCGGCTGGAATGTCAGGACATCTGCTTGTGCCCGGCATGGGCCCGTTCGTACGCCTCGCGTTCCTTGTGACAGATGCGCCTCTGGCGTGCGACGCCCCGTTTGGAAAAACTCTCTGCGACGGCTGCGGAAAATGCATAGCCGCATGTCCCGGACACGCCGTTTCCAAAACGGGGACTGACAGCTGGCAGTGTGCCGTCTACTATCGCGGCGCCCATAAAAGCAATCCGTTCATGACAGACGATTTTCTCAAGGCCAGCCCGGAGCGTGAAGCCATTGTAAACGGGAACAAGCATTTCAACAGTGAATCGGCCCGGGCAATCTATCCCGAACTTGATTTTCTTCCTAACCGCTCCACAGGCTATGCTCCCTGTCTTTGCGGCAAAGCCTGCGATATGGCATGTTATGAACATCTCAAGGAGAAAAATCTCTTATGAACGACCTTCGGGATAATCTGATAACGGAACTTCGCAAAAATGATGCCGATCTGGTCCGCTTCGGCAATGCGGAGCGTTTTCACGATCCGAACGTGCATCTGCTGATGCCATCGGTAAAGACCGTGATC
>CAZHPP010000587.1:0-2562 GCA_964534535.1 uncultured Victivallales bacterium
GTGTGTCCCGGACAAAAGACGTCATACGGCAACGGGACCACAATAAGTTATGCAGCCAATTCAACCAATCTGGGAAGTTCGTTCGGCTACCTGTACCAGATCAATCCCCTGGTCGCTCCGAAAAGCCATACAGCCGTCTATCCGAGATTCAAGCTGTTCCGGAATTATCCGAACGCTTCTCGGACAATTTATATCATGGACGGCATTGCCTTGTCTGAAAGCGGTTTATCCCTCAGCGGAACTTCCGCATGGAATTATAATCTGTCTGCAAAATACGCATCGGGAATCACGGTCCGCCACAGCGGCGGTGCAAATTTGATGTATCTGGACATGCATTCAGCCTACAACCATCCACATACGATCACCACATTGGAACATTCAGGAACCTATTGACATGGAGATGAATCAGCAATGAACTGGAATGCAAAAGAACTTGCCGCCGCACTTCTGCTTGCCGGGACAACCGCCTTAACCGTTGTCTCTGCGGAAACCAAAAATCCGGCCGATGAACTTTTCGGCGAGGATCTCTCACTCCACATCGGCTTCGATGATGCAAAAGGGAAACCCATGCTGATGGACGGTGAAATTTCAATTGATTCTGCAAAAAGCACCGCATGCGAATTCGTTGAAAAAGGCATCTTCGGAAAGGCGTTCAGCGCCGGAACACTTGTCTATAATTTACAGTTCCGTCAGGTATCCTTCTCCAATGATTCAAGCATCGCTTTCTGGATTTCCCTGATGTCGGACAATCCGGAACTCGATAAAAAGTCGCAGATCCCGATCATGCTCCAGAGTTCGGGTCCGGCTGTACTGATGATCCAGCGGCAGGGATGGGAAAAAGCATGCAATCTTCTGTCCAACTTTTATATTCCCGGCACGAAAGGACCTCTGGCAAGAATTTTCAATGTTGCAAAAACCAGTCAATGGAAAGTCGGGGAATGGCACATGGTGACAGTTTCCTGGACGCCGGAAAATTTTTCCATTGCGCTTGACGACGGAGACTCTCCTGAGAAATATGTTCAGGTCGCGCTCTCTGCGCCTATTCCCGTCCTCTGCAGGGCCAAACAGGCGGGAACAATCAAGAGCATGAGAATTGAATTAAAAAAAGATACTTTGTCCATTGATGAGATCATGTTCTTCCGGAAAAAACTTTCCCGGACAGAGATCAAAAAACTTTATGCGGAAAGCATGAAGGGTTCGGCGCAGAAAATGCGGTAGATCCGGAGATTTTCCCCTGTCCTTCCTCAAAAGAAGGCAGGGAAAATATCCGAAGGGAAAGCAGCTGCTTCCGTGCGGAATCAGCGGACGATGTATTTCCCGTGGAACTTGTCGGCAATCTCCCGCATCAGCGGGGAATCCTCTCCGATCGAAATGCAGTTGATCCGCAATCCCTGTTCCCCGAAAGTCTTCTCCAGATAATCCACCAGCTGCCGGGGCGAACAGTCCGTCGGCTCGCCGTCGCTCAGAAAAAAGACCACATCAATGCGGTTCTTCCGGATGTCCTCCGTAAAGTTCCGCCATGCCCCCAGCATGGAAGTCATGCTGTCGGTATAAAGGCCGTTCACATACCGGGAGGCGCGCTCTCTGTCGCCCGGTTCAGAAAAAAGGAGGACCCCGCGCCCCTTCGGAAAACGCGCTGTCCCGCAGGAATAGACTCCAATGAAATACTTTCCTCTTCTGAACGAAAGGTCCCCCGTCTCGTGTTCCTTTTCAGAATCATCCGATGCATCGCGGAGCATCCTGACAAGTTCCTTTTTCAGGGTAAGAAGTTTGGTTCCGGACATGGATCCGGAAATATCAAGCAGGAACAGAAAGTTGTGTCTGGAATAATCGACTTCGATTCCGTAGAACGCCGGTTTTCCGCCGCCGGAACCTGGTTCCGAATCGGAATCGCCCAGCACGGTTTTTTCCCCGCATTTCGTCGTTCCGCCGAGAGAAATCGGCTGAAGAGCAAAGCACGGCACAAGCACGGATAAGGCAAGGAATGCAGCAAGCAGACGTTTCATTTGAAGGAATCCTCCTGTTCGGAAAGCGCCCGGCGGAATTCCTTCCGCAGCGGTCCGCCGTCGGAAACTCCCCCGGAAAGCAGAATCGTATTCAAGGCGGGCCGGGACCACGAACGGAATTCGGCCGTGCTCGAAAACTCATGACGCTTCGGATCCTCCTTCAGCGCCTTCAGGACAAACAGCCGGAATGCGCCGTAATCATCAAATTCAAGGGAATCGGAAGACGGCACCAGCGTTTTGTCGAACCGGGCCAGACTCCGGAAATCCTCATCGGCAAGGCAGGCCTTCGCAAAGCCGCGGGAAACATAAGCCGAAATATTTCGCTGCGCCTCCCCGAACAGCGCGCGTCTCCTGTTTTTCAGGGACTCCGGAGCAGGAGACTCGACGTACATGTTTTTCACATAATCCATCAGGACGACCGCCGCAGTGAAGTCGCCTTCGCGGACCAGCCGGAAGATCGTGTCCTCCATGAGTTCCTCCTCGAAATGGGGGCTTGTGGATTTCTGTTCGACCTTGCGCTCGGAATCCGCCGGAATTGAATTTTTCTGTATGGACC
>CAZHPP010000588.1:0-2550 GCA_964534535.1 uncultured Victivallales bacterium
TTCCACTTTTATACATTGCTGCACGCCTGAAAATACTTTTGGCAGGCATATCACATCGCTCACCCGCTTTGAACTTTTTCCGGATTTTACACTTCGGATGTCGTGCCGGAGCACCTGCGCGGGAACGGTTGTCCAGGTGCGTTCCTTGTGGTTCCATTGAATCTGTTGGAAGACGTTCAGAACGGCCAGAAGCAGACTGAGCAGCAGGAATACGCTGAAAATGACGGTTCCGGTCCGTTTCTCGCGCGTGATGGAATCGGTCAGACGGTTCAGAAGCAGTTTTTCCGTGTCTGCGCATCGTTTTCCGGGGTGCTGCGCAATCCGTTTCATTGTTTCCGCAGCGATCTCCATTGCGGTCTTTTTCGAAAAGGAATTCAGGGCAAGGGTCCGGACCGATTCGTCTTTCATCAGAAAGCGGATTGCGTCCGGAACGGTTCCCGGGGCTCCGGAAAACGTCAGACGCATCACGGTGTCGGTCAGAACGACGTCGGCAAACGGAATTTCCGTCCGGACAAGGCCGAACACAGATTCCGAAACGATCTTTGTCTCCTCCAGCCGGACCTTCCGGAGCATCGCGGCTGCAAGCGCGAAAAGCAGCAAAGGAATGAGGCAGAGAAGGAAAAATGCCCCTCCGAAACAGACGGAGATCCAGAGAAACAGAATCAGCAGAGCGGTTCCGATTCCGCAGAGAATATAGGACGGCTTCCGGCCCTGATATGTTTTCATGGGCAAAGACTCCTTCATCCTTAGATAGAATGAAGGCAATCTATCATTGCCGGATGAAAAATGCAAATGAGGTCATGAAATGCGCTGAAAATGATTTCCGGACGTCAGTCCGTCAGCGAAATTTCCGCGTCCGTTTCCTGCGCAGCGTCCCGGACTTGCGGACTGCCGGATGATTGCATTTTTCCCAGATTTCATCATAACACTGCTGAAGGGATTCGAACTTCGGGGCCGCGTCTCCGGGGAATTCCTGCCGGAGATATTTGCCCAGTTCCGACTCGGAATGAAACAGAACAATGCGTTTCGTCGAATAGACCAGAACGCCGAATTCCTCTTTTCCGCACCGGAAGGCGAGATATTTTTCCGCAGGAAAGACTTCCGTGATCCTTTTTTCCAGAACGGCATGGGAGGAAACATTCGGGTCCGCGATATTCTGCGAGGGATCGTATTCTTCGAGCGACCCAGAATCGAAGGTGTCGATCACAATGATCTGCCAGGGGAACTGAAGGGGAATTCTCCACCAGTCGCGGTATCCGTCATACGAATAGAATCCTTCGCCGGGGTGCTGCGGCGAATCGTCGCATCCTGCCGGTCCGAAGAACAGACAGAGCAGGGCGGTTCCGGACAGGACAATTTCCCTGAATCGGCGTGTACAGCTTGAGAATTTCAGGACAGTGTGATTTTCCATCATTTTTTCGGCACGCACTTTGGCGCTGTCAGGAAAAACATTGAGATAAAAAATCCAGTGTCCGGCGAACTATTAACCGCTTTCCGGGATTTGTCCCGGGGCTCCCGCTTTGACATAACGTCCGTAGCTGCCGTCCGCCAATCACTGGATTCTGCTCTTAAAATAGCGCATGCAGATGAAAAGTCAAGAGAGGTTTTATGAAAATGTTCGGCGTCATGTCCCGGATATCAACCATTTATCTCCACCAGCAGCGCCAGCCGTCGACCGGACGGAACCGGATCGGGCTGATGGCCGGAATTCGTTCCACCCCGGCGGCTGCCAGCAGAGACGGCCAGTTGTAGTCGACGAAGTCCTTGTACTGGACGTCCCAGCCGGCATATTCCAGTTTGGGCAGAACGTCCGCCAGCAGGGGCTCTTCCAGCATCCAGTCGTGCGCCATCTTGTCAAACAGCTCGCCGGTGTAGCGCGCGACGTAGTCCTTGCCATGGAACACGTGCAGGACGTTTCTGTCCTGTATCAGGGAAACAATTTCACAGAACTGTTTCCGCTGTTCCGGCGTCATGACTGCCGGGAACCATCTTTTGCGTTCCCGGTATGTTTCGTACGATTCCTTGAATGGATTCCACATGTTTTGCCTCCTCACATCTACAATAGTTCGACTTTCAAAAAGTACAAGAAACGATTCAGATTCGTCCCGCAGGGAACGGCAGATTTCGGGGGAAGAATATTTCTCCATAGCCCCCATGGCATTCCCGGACTGACACGCTCCGCTGCGCCGCAAACGGAACATGAGAAATCCTGCGGAATCTGAAAAAGTCAAGGACGGCATTCCCGTCATATGGAGAGTTACATGGTTGTTACATAAAAGTTACACGTCAAAAGACAGAAATCATCCGTTCAATTGAAAAATGAGTGAAAAAACTTGGTCGGGGTAGTGGGACTCGAACCCACGACCTCCTGGTCCCAAACCAGACGCGCTACCAGCTGCGCTATGCCCCGGACTAAGTCATTACTATATCATCATCCGGCGGCTTTCGCAAGCGGAAATCCGGAAAAATCAGCCGATTTCTTTCCCGGAAGAAACTTGACAAGACTGCCAAAATGGCACTGACTTGGAAAGAGAGTTCAGTTATTATGCC
>CAZHPP010000589.1:0-2547 GCA_964534535.1 uncultured Victivallales bacterium
AAGTCAGGCAGTCCTTTACTGAGAACAAAGATTTTTTGTCCGGCTTTTCAGGAGGAGCGCAGTCAGGATGGAACGTGCGTTCCATCCTGACACGGTGCGAACCGCGGACTGCCGTTTCACAGGCGCATCAAGAGACAGGCACTGCCGCAGGCCTCCTGACAATTTTTACTGTTCCCGGATGGACTGTACTGACAGAGAGCTCATTTCTCGAGACGTCGTAATGCCATTCGGCCTGCTCACCGTTATTGGTGACTTCCCGGGGGCATTCATCCAGGACAGCGACGAGCGAATGGCTTCGTCCTGCAGTGCTGTCGTCGAATTGCAGACTCCATCCGTCATCATCGGAGTTCATGCGGACATGCATCAATGAGAATTTTTTATTTTGGAATTCAAAACTTATGCCGTCGTCCTCATAAAGATCGAAATCGGATATTCCCTGTCCGGGGAATATCCGCCATTCAATTCTGTCGAGCCCGGTTTCGCCATAGTGCTGCATGACCGGTCCGAGCGGGACGATTCCGTTTTCGCGCAGCATGAGCATGCCGCCGCGGTCCGCTGGCCACTGGATTTCTTCAGTCCTGCCTCCGGAATGGATTTTTCCGCTCCAGACATCCTGCCAGCGTCCGCGCGGCAGATAGGCCGTGTGCCTGTATATGCCGACAAGCAGATCTCGTCCGAGGAGATATTCATGCATTATCTTGCGGCATTCCGGATCATCCTGAAACTCAAGTGCAAGCGGCCGCATAAGCGGAACAGCGTCGACAGTGGACTGGCGCCCCCATGAATAGAGATACGGGACAAGGCGCGATCTCAGACGGGAATAGTACAGGTGCATGGCGAAGAGTTCCTTGCCTTGATACCACGGCATTCTGAAATAGGTCCAGCTGTTGATCTGGCTCCAGGGCAGCAGGTATCCGAAGTGGATTCCTTCCTTTTGAGCGACTTCCATGTCGTTTGTGGCCCAGGAATGTCCGAGAAAAGCAGTATTCAGCATGGCTCCGAGGGTCTCAAGCCGTCCGCCCGTATCTCCCGTCCATGTGCCGCAATGGCATTGGAACCCGGTCCATCCGGAAACAGTGAAGACTACCGGACGGCGATGCGTATATTCAGCGAATCCTTCGTACATTTGCCTGCTGTAGCATAACGGATAAAGGTTATGCATTTCGGCATCGGTTTTGCCGTTTCCGAAAAGGCGGTCAGGGTGATCGCAAACCTGCCATGCTCCATCCTGCTTGAAAAAATCTGCTCCCCAGTCAACGAACTTTTTCAAGTGCTCGAACCATGCCTCCGAGCGTTTTGTCACGCTGTCGAGGAAAATCGGATGTGAAAGATGTTCATCCTTTTCATCCCCGGTATGGAATGCATTTTTTTGGACTTCGAGTTTTCCTGCGCTGCGTCTGGCCCTTCTTTCTTCCTCGAGAGAGAGATCATAGTCGTTGCAAAGCCAGAGTTCGAGATGGAATCCCATCCGTTTGAGCGCCTTTATGAATGTATGTTCACATTTTTTCTGCCATTCCGGAAGCGGGAACCGTTGTGAACTCCATTCTTTTCCCGTGGATTTGTCATAATCTTTTTCCATCCATCCCGGTTCGAGTCCGATGACGTCGCACGGAATTCCGCTTCTGCGGAAATTCAGTGCGTCGGCGAGAACTTCGGCGTCGTTTGCCTGAGTCCGGCATATATACCACAGGCCGAAGGACCAGAGAGGAGGAAGCTTCGGAAATCCGGAAAGTTCAGCATAACAGCGGATCAGTTCCTTGAACGTCGGGGCGATGAAAAGATAAAAATCAAGGACGTCGCGTCCGTCCTTCCATGAAAAGCGTCCGGGATCGGTGTCGCAGAGATCGAAGTCAATCCTGTTCGTGGTGTTCACAAGGATGCCGTAGCCAAGCGTGGACATGAAGAAAGGCACAGGAAGATAACTGGTTACATCGCTTATCTGACAGTGCGCCTGATGTCCCCTGTGGAAGATGCGTTCCCGCGTCTGGTCGCCGAATCCGCACCAGTCCTCCCCGGGAGATGCCGTGAAACACGCTGACGTGCCGTCATCATGGAAAGAGACATGTTCCATTCGGAGAAGCAGTCTGCCGTCAGGAAGCGAGGCGGAGAAGGAATCATCGCTTCCTTCGAGTTTCACATTGGGGCTCTCAACGCTCCACCGACCGTCTTTCAGCGAAAAATGCGGCACGGAATCTTCGTATTTTTCTGTAATGAACCCGTAGCGTTCCAGAAGCGACGGGCCATTTTCTTTTTTTGGCGGGGCGATCCGGATCCGCACGCAATGCCCGGAGAGTATTGCGATGATTACGCTGCGTCCGGATGCGGAAGTAAAGTTCAGCGAGTGTTGAGTGTTCATGATAAAACCTTCCTTATTGTTTTCCCAAATTCCAGGTAGTGTCCGGCATTTTTGGTCCTTCGACGATATTTGACAGGAATGAGTCGAAACTCAGATAAATCCAAATACGAGATGGAAAAAGACCGGCTACATAACATTTTCCTGTAAATTCTCCGAATCATTGTCATTAACCGGCGAGATAAACCTTGTCT
>CAZHPP010000590.1:0-2544 GCA_964534535.1 uncultured Victivallales bacterium
AGGGCTCTTTGAGTCCTGCCGAGGGTTCAAGGGGCGAGCAGCCCAATGGTAATGCTTTAACATCAGTCATCATGCAGAACAGAGCCATAAATAATAAGCGCAAAAATTGATTTTTGCGCATGGATGCAGGGGCGGGCAGCCCCCTGAAATTTTTTGGAAGGAGCGCAGGATCATGAAAGAGGCAATGTTCTGGAAACCGCTCGAAAACGGAACCCTCCAGTGCGTGCTGTGTCCCAGAAAGTGCGTTATCGCACCCGGAAAACGCGGCTGGTGCGGCGTCCGGAAGAACGAAGACGGAATCCTGTACGCGGAAACCTACCGGCGTCCCGTCGCCGTCAACATCGACCCGATCGAAAAGAAGCCGCTCAAAATGTTCCTGCCCGGGACGAAGACTTTTTCGTTCGGCACATACGGCTGCAACCTGGGGTGTCTGTTCTGCCAGAACTTTGACATTTCGCGCGGACATTATTCCGATTCGGAGAAGGTCACCGAATTTTCACCGGAAGAGCTGGTGACTCTGGCACTCCGCCACGGATGTCCCTCGATTTCATACACTTACAACGAACCTGGCGTGTTTTACGAATACATGCTGGAGACGGCGGAACTGGCGCATGAAAACGGCTTGAAGAACGTGATGGTCACGAACGGATTCCTTTCGCCGGAACCGGCGGAAAAGATTTATCCGCTGATCGACGCGGCGAATTTCGACATGAAGGGATTTTCGGAAAAATTCTATTCGGAAATGTGCGTCGGCGCCAGCCTGAAGGCCGTGCTGGAATCGTTCCGGATCTTCAAGAAATGCGGCGGACACGCCGAATACACGACCCTGGTGATCCCCGGAAAAAACGACTCCATGACGGAGCTCGACGCCTGGCTCGACTGGGTGGACGCCAATCTCGGAAAGGAAACGCCCCTTCACTTTACGGCGTACTTCCCCATGTACAAATACACGGCGAGCCCGCCGACACCGCCCGCCCTGCTTTATTCGATCCGGGATCACGCGGTGAAACGCGGGTTCCCGAACATCTTCCTGGGAAATATCTGAACCGGCGGAATCACTTTTCTTCGGACTTAGGCGCGCGCGCAGGCGGAATCCCGTGATAATGCGCTCCGATTGAAACAAGCGCCTTTTCGTAGCGTTCGTAATCCGTTTTGGAAAGGATCAGCCGGCGCTGCTCCATCACCCGCTGGATCGAAGGTGCCACGGCGTCCAGATATTCCGAAATGCCGTGGAGGATGTTGACTTCCATATCCGCCGCGGAATCGTCCAGAAGCCGGATCTGGGCCAGCGCCTTGCCGCCCGCGAATTCCTCGACGGCCTTGTCTTCCGTGCCCAGCAGCAGCGACATGTCCGCGGCCGCCTCCAGCAGCTTCAGGGTCCGGTAGATCACCCGGAACACGGGCAGTTCGGGGTCTTCCGGCTGTTTTTCTCCGGAGGAGCGGGAGGTTTCGGCGTAGACGGTCTCCAGCGCTGAAATCATGTCGTCCGCCATGTCCGCAAGCATGGAATAATATTGCTTCCGCTCGGGGTTTTCCAGCAGGAAGATGCGAGCTTTGAACAGGGGGAGCATTTCCCGGTACACGGCGTCCGTCTTCGCGAGAAGCCATGGAAGATTCAGTCCGGAAAGTACGGGAAGTCCGTCGCCGGTAAGCGATACGAACCGCTTGACTTTTTCCAGGACGCTGTCTCTCTCCGCCATATTCATTCCGGGGTTGTTTCAAATAATATACCATTGCTTTCCCGGTTTGCAAGACATGGCGGAAAACATCCGGAAATGACGGGCTGCCGGCAGGCGCAGGGTTCAGCCTTCGATCACGACCATCGCATAGCCGGAAAGCTCGGGGAGAACCGCGGAAAGACGTCCGCCCTTCACCGTGAAGCCGAGCGGCGTGCGCTCCGGAGCAAGGTACACTTTCTTCGGAACGAATCCGTCCAGACGGAGCGAAAATTCCACGTTCTTCGCATACGATTCCTCTTCCACGATCAGCATTTTTCCGCGGAGTTCCGGAACGTAGTTCAGAAAATGAACGACCCGCGCATTTTCGCGCCGGGAAACGAAGGCCCGTCCGTACGACGGGAAGCCTTTTCCCGCACGCAGGAGCGGTTCCGGGAAAATCCGTTCCAGAAGATTCTTCACCGCCGAACGCAGGTCCGTGGATGCCGCCTCGTAATAGGCGGAAAAGACCGGGAACGCACAGTATGCCGTTTTTCCGTGGACCGAGGCGAACAGCCGGTCCGTTTCCGACTTCGGGGGCGTGTAGAAGAACGAATAGACGCCGTCCCAGTGTTTGTTGTAGTACGGCGCCACGACGGTTCCGGCAGTCTCGGTCCCCGCGAGCGCGCACACGTCATTGCCGTCCGCCCCCGCCGAAAGCGGCATTTCCGAAATCCCTGCGGAAAACGCCTGCTTCATGCGGAAATATGCCGGATTATGCGGACATTTTCCAAGATATGTTACGCCGAATTCGCGTTCGAATACAAATCTTTTGCGGTCGGGATCGAGTCCTGAATCGCCTGTCGCAAGCACGGCCTTTCCGGATTTC
>CAZHPP010000591.1:0-2543 GCA_964534535.1 uncultured Victivallales bacterium
CAGGACAATAGAAATCCTGGTTGTCCGACGAGTAGGAGGCTTGCGCAAGCCCAAGTTGTTTCAGATTCGATGTACAATTTGCACGTTTTCCGGCCTCCCTTGCCTTGTTCAGCGCCGGCAGAAGCATCCCCGCCAGAATCGCAATGATCGCGATTACTACCAGAAGCTCGATCAGTGTGAAAAATCCCGTACGGATCCGATCCGAACCGCCCTTTCTTTTCCCGTTCATCTCCTGTCCTCCTTAGTTGTCCGATGGAATATCCTTGAATATCATCGGAATTGTTTCATGAATTGCCGCATCCGAACCCGCTCTTTTCATTTCCATAACCTCAAGAACCCGCTCCGCCTGCTCTGCAATGTCCGCCTCAAACGTCCAGACGGGCAGGGAAAATTCCGCCAGCGAAGCGCCGCGGTTCGCCTGGGAAACAATCATCACGTCCTTCATCGGCCTCAGTCCGCGCTGAAGAACGGCGGAAATCACCCCCTGCGTCAGAATCGCATCCAGCACAATGATCCCGCAGCGCTCCCCCCCGGAAAGCGAATCCAGAAAACGTTCCGCGGAACGGTATCCGCCGCGCGGAGAAAGTTCCGATTCAAAAAGGTCCTTTTTCAGAAACGCCCTCGGGGCAAGCGCATGGAGTTCGCGAAAATAGTGCAGAAGAATCGATTCGTTCCCGAAATCCTGCCAGTTGACCGCAAACGCAATGAATGCCGCCCTGGTGCATCCGGCTTCCAGCAGTTTCTTCCCGGCCCGAGCCACCCAGCCGCGGTCAAAGGAAACGCACCTCTTCAACCATTTATAGGGGTAAAGTCCGACCGCCGGAACCGGAATCCCCTGCAGATAATTTCCCGCTCCGAACGCGAACTTCCGGCTGGACACGATCACGCCGTCGCAGGAAGTCTCCAGAAGCGATTTCCGCACCAGCAGGCAGTCTTCTTCCGTGTCAACGTTCTCGAACACGGAATAGTCGAAATTCCGTTTCCGGCATTCCGAGATAAAATTTTTCATAAACATGGCCTTCTGCCCGAAAACGCCGAATTCCGCTTCCGAGTCGAAAACCACGGCGCAGCGCCGGGAGGCGCGCTGCTTCACAAAGGTCCCGCGGATCGGAAAGCGTTCCAGAAACCCTTCCTTCACCAGCTCGCACACGACCTTGTTCACCGTCATGCGTGAAACCGAAAATTCGGCGCACAGTTCCTTTTCCGTGGCAAAGCGCGTGCCCGGCGCGGAATTCTTCACGCGCTCCGTCAGAACTGTTTTCAGCATCCGGTTTTTCGTCATGTCTTTTCCTTGTATATACAAGGTAATATAAACACCGGAACGGAATTGTCAAGCGCGGAAATGAAGTTTTCTTCCGGTTTCCGCAAAAACGGGCGGGAAACGGAGATGTGCGGACTCTACCGCGGCAGGGGCGCATGGCTCCGGCGAAACACCTTCGGCGATGATCTGTAATAACGTTTGAAGTCGCGTGAAAAATAAAATTCGTCCGCATAGCCGAGCTCGAACGCGCATTCGCGGGGGCGCCGGTCGGATTCGAGCAGCCGCACGGCCTCCTCCATTTTCCTCCGACGCACATATTTCTTGAGGGACATCCCGAACTCCTGCGGAATCCCGTGGGAAAGAAACGAAAGCGATTTCCCGAGCGCGGCGGCCAGCCCGGAAAGCGTGATCTTTTCCGCGAGATGCCGTCCGACGTATTCCTCCAGCTGGACTCCCCACGGCCGCGCACACTGCCGGACAAGTTCGTTTTCGCAGATGTATTCGCTCAGATACTTGAGCAGGGCGCCGGTGCGGCGCATCTCCTTTACGGAGGAGGTGCGGAGCCCCGGCACGGGAGTCTGCGCGTCCGCAAGCTGGCCGAACACGACCGCGCCGAGATAGACCCCGCGCCGGTTGTAGAACGGCACGATTCCCTCCAGAAGTCCCGCATGGCAGCGGTAGATCCGGACGCCTCCGCGCTCCTTGGCCTGTTCCAGATGCTTCCGGTCGCACAGGATGCATTTCGAATTGAATTCCGGATTCCTGCGTCTCTTCCGGCAGAATGCAGACATTCCCTTGACCTGGAAGCTCTTCACCTCAGCCTCGTGAAGGTCGAAGAACGTGATCCGGATGTCCAGAACGCGGTTCAGCAGTCCCATGATCCGGGACATTTCCCCCTCGCGGATTTCACTGTACGGCATTTCCGGCCTCCTCATTTTTTTACGGACTGTGCTGTCAGAGGCTGCCCGCCTCCGACACCTTCGGGCAGGACTCGGAGAGCCCTGCACCCTGCGCAAAATATACAACAGAATGGCACGAAATGCCAGATTTTTCATGTTTTTTCCGGAAAATCCATTCCATTCCGGCCCGGAACAATTTATAATGACACGAGAAACCTTAGAGGAGGCACGTTCCATGAAAAAGACCAAACTCGCACTTTACTTCGGCAACCGGGGATTCTTCCCGGAATCGCTGATCGCATCGGCCCGGACGGAACTTTCCGGCGCGCTCGAAAAACTCGGATTCGAGACGTTTTCGCTTCCGGCGGAAGCCACACGGTTCG
>CAZHPP010000592.1:0-2542 GCA_964534535.1 uncultured Victivallales bacterium
TCCGTTCGGGGACGGCATGGTGCTTCAGCAGGGGAAAGCCCTGCCCGTCTGGGGCAAGGCACGCCCCGGCGCGGAAATCACAGTCACATTTGCCGGGCAGACGGTAAAGACCGGAACGGATTCCGCCGGACGCTGGGAAGCCGTCCTCCCGCCCATGAAAGCCTCGGCGGAATCCCGGATTCTGGAAGTTTCGGACGGGAGTTCGACCCTCCGGCGGAACGATGTGCTGGTCGGCGAAGTGTGGCTGGCATCCGGACAGTCGAATATGGAGTTTCCGCTCAGCCGTTCGCTGGACTCGAAACGCGTGATCGCCGGCTCGTCCGATCCGCTTCTGCGGCTGTGCCGTGTTTCGGGAACTCCCTCGGAGACTCCGGCATTCAAGGCAAAAGCCGTCTGGAAGACCGCCTCGCCCGGAACAGTCGGCAACTTCTCCGCAGTCGCTTATTACTTCGGAAAAAATCTTCGGGAAGCACTGAAAGTTCCCGTCGGAATCATCGAGGCCAGCCGCGGGGGAACCATGATCGAGGCCTGGACTCCGGCCGGAGCGTTTGAAAAGTTCCCGGCCGTCGTGAAACAGATGAAAGAACAGTACGTCAACCGGCCTGACGCAAAGAGCAAATCTCCCTGCGACTGGCCATGGAACCAGCCCGCCGTGCTGTATAATTCCATGATTCATCCGCTTGCGCCGTTTGTCTTCCGGGGCGTCATCTGGTATCAGGGCTGTTCGAACGTGTGGTACAAGGGCGCCGAAACTTATCTCGACAAGCAGCAGGCGCTCTACGATGGCTGGAAGAAAGCCTTCCGGATGCCGGACATGAAACTGTATCTCGTGCAGATCGCGCCGCTGGACCGCTCCGGTTCCGCGGCTGAAAATCATCTGCTGATCTGGGAGGCGCAGGAAAAATTCGCCGTCAGGAACCCGAACGTCAGGATGGCGGTCATCAATGATGTCGGCGACGTGAAGAACATTCATCCGGCAAACAAGGCGCCGGTCGGAAAACGGCTTGCCGCTCTTGCACTGAAATACTCCTGCGGTCGGGATGTGAAGGCCGATTTCCCGATCCTGAAAAAATTCGCAATCCGCGGGAACACGTTCATCCTCGATTTCGACGGCGTATCGGCCTGGAAACAGACCGGTCCGGCATTGTTCGAAACTGCAGGGAAAGACGCCATGTTCCACCCGGCCCGGGTAAAAATCAGCGGGTCAAGACTTCTGGTGTCGTCGGATGCCGTCCCCTCCCCTGAAAAAATGCGCTATCTCTGGAAATGCAATGCTTCCGGCACGCTCTTCAACGAAGCGGGACTTCCGCTCGGCGCGTTCCGGATTGAAGGAAAGAAGTGAATGCCATGCACAAAAAATCGTTTGACGTCGCCGTCTGCGGCGCAGGAGCCGCCGGTGCCGCCGCCGCAATCGCCGCAGCAAGACTCGGAATGAAAACCGTCCTCATCGAAAAGCAGTGCCTCCTCGGCGGCCTCGCAACCTCCGGACTCATCTATATCTATCTCCCGCTCTGCGACGGCTTCGGACACAAAGTCACAGGCGGAATCTCCGAAGAACTCCTGAAACGGTGCACGCAATACGGCCCGTTCGACGTCCCAGAATCCTGGGGCGGTCCGAAAGGCGGAAACACCGGAGTCGGCGGGAACAGGTATGAATGCTGTTTCTCCCCTGCCGGATTCGTGCTCGTCCTCGACAGGATGCTGGCCGAGAACGGCGTGGAACTCTGGCTCGATACCACCGTCATCGGGGTAAAAAACGGGTCCCGCGGAATCGAAGCGCTCGAACTCGCCAACGAATCCGGACGGATCGAACTCTCCGCAAAATGCTTTGTCGACGCCACCGGCAGCGCCGCCCTCGTGCGCATGGCGGGCGGGAAAACTCTTTCGGAACCCAATTTCGTCACCCCGTGGATCATGGAAGTCGCGGACAATCCAGATTTCTATCATTTCACCGGGAATCTCCACATCCAGCCGACGGGAAAATTCACCAAAGAATTTGAAATGGAAAATTGTGCTTCCGGACGCGCCGTCACGGAATTTGTGCGCCGCACATGGGCAATCGCCCGGGAACGTTACGATTCCTTCCCCGCCGATGCGAAAAGGCGGAACTGGCCGGTGCATCTTCCGGCCATGCCGCAGATCCGGAAACTTGCGCATATCGATTCTCGTCACAATCTCGGGGATGACGATGCGGGGAAGCATTTTCCCGACTCCGTCGGCGCGGCGGGAGACTGGCGCAAACCCGCTCCCGTGTGGGAGGCTCCTTACGGCGCGCTGATCCCGCGCGATGCGGGAAATATCCTTGCCGCCGGACGCTGCATCGGCGCCGGGGGAGACGCATGGGAGATCTTCCGTGTGATCCCGGCCGCCGCCATGACGGGCGAAGCCGCCGGAACAGCGGCCGCGCTCTGCGTCCGTGGGAATTGTCAGCCGGCCGGACTGGATACCAGTCTGCTCCGGAAGGAACTTGCCGCCCGGGCGTGAGAAGTGATATGCCTGCCAAAAGTATTTTCAGGCGTGCAGCAATGTATAAAAGTGGAAA
>CAZHPP010000593.1:0-2540 GCA_964534535.1 uncultured Victivallales bacterium
GTTTCAATTTTCATGATTGGATTCCTTATTTTGATTTTCGATGGCCTCAATGGTTTTCAGCAGGGCTTCCATGTGCGTCCGGGCCTCCTCGCGGACGGCGGCGACCTTTCTGATAAAGTTGTCGCAGTCGGCGATGAAATATTCAAAGCATTCGCGGTAATTCGAACCATCTCCATGAGGCGTCAGAAGCAAATCGTAGTTCAGCAGGAAGAACCTCGGTTCGGCGTGTCCATCCTGCGATTTGGAGATATGCCAGCGGTTGTCGGCGCTGACCAGCTCCTGTTTCAATTCCTGTTCGGTGGCTTTCCATTCAATTTGATTCATTGTCATGCTCCTTCAACACATCGGCCACCAGACGCCATCCGGACTTGTGGTAACAGGTATCAACGTACCATTTGTCATTGCGAAACAGATACACATACTCGGCCCAGAACCGGTCGGCGGCCATGAACCGCATCTCTCCGGCGTTTGCCCAAACGGTCGCCGGACGCAGATCCTCGCCGCAGTCTCTGTGATAGGCGATGCAGCCCCCTTCGGCGGGATTCTCGCAGGAATGTTCTTCGCCCGGATTCGGTGCAGGACGTTCGCCAAGGGCGGAGAGCGGACCGAGCGCCAGCAGGTCTTCGACAGCCTCCGGTGTGTTGTAGCAGTCGATAAGAATACGGCCGGCTCCGGACGGATAGCCGTCGAAATGGACGTAGGTTGAATGGACTTTGCCGTCTGCGTCCTCAATGGAAATCAATGCTCTTGTGGACATGGTGTTGTCTCCAACGGTTAAAATGTGACGGTTGCGGTCAGTGTTGCGGCCGCAAACCAGTAGACGGTGTGTCTCCAGTCGCCGCAGCAGGCGTAAACTCCGGCTGCGCTGACATCCAAAACGATCAGGACGAGCGGGAAAAATTTTGCCGCATTCATTGAGTCTCCTTAAAAGGGAATTTCATCAGTGTCATCAGGATTCACGCCAAGGTCGGCGGGACTATTCGCCGACGGATCGGATTCGATTTCTCCCGAATCGTCGCCCGGTTCGCGCATGACGGGACGCGGCTTCAAACGCCAGCCCGTTATCCGGTCAAACTTCTCGCCCGCGACCGATTTGACGGTGATTGACTCCGGAACCGCCAGAAGCCCCTCATTGGCCAATGCTACGGCTTCCTGAGCCGTAGCCGGGATCGGACAGCCGACGGCGGCACGCTCCCGCCACCATTTTTCAAATTTTCCTCTGGCGTAGCCGGTGTGTTCCGGACAGACCCATTCGGATTTGAAGTCGTTGAAGCCAATGCGGTAATCAATTCGCATGGTTCGGGGCGTACCCGGCTCCGCGCCGCGTTTCTCGTGGACGGCGTAAAACGTGTCCAGCACCTCGTAATCGGTGTATTCCACCTGACCGGAAATGATTCCCGCGGTCGAAGCGTTCCGGGAAAGTTTGTCGTTGCCCTCCAGAGGCGGAAAATCGTATCCGCACTCCGGACACCTCGCATATCCGGCGTGAATGAGTGCCAGACACTTCGGACACTTCTTCGCGGGAGCGTCGCCGCCTTTTCCTGCTCCGGGTTCCTTGATATTGATCATGTCGACAGGACCGTGCCGAAGCACATTGCCGCCATAGTCCAAAATCAATGAATTGGTTTTCCCCGTTTCCGGTGAAAGGCGGGTCGCGCGTCCCACCATTTGTACGTAAAGTCCCGCGCTGTTGGTGGGGCGAAGCAGCACAACGCAGTCCGTATTTGGAGCATCGAAGCCGGTGGTAAGCACATTCACGTTCGCCAGAAACTTGAGCGGCGGCTTCGGCGTGCCGAAAAGGTCTGCGGGAACGTGTTCCCCCTTGAACCGACTGATGATTTCCGCCCGTTCGCCGGACGATGTCTCACCGGTCACCATTGCGCATTCTCTCCCAGAAAACGCCTTGATTTTCTCCGCGACATGCTTGCAGTGTTCCACCGACGATGTAAAAATCAGCACGGATTTCCGGTCGCGGGTCAGCTCCACGATCTCGCGGCATGCGGACGACACCAGTTCGTCGGTGTCCATTGCGGCTGCGACTTCGTCGTTGATGAACTCGCCTCCACGCACATGCAGACCGTCGAGGTTTGCCTCAGCGCGACCGGCGCGGGATACCAGCGGAGAGAGATAGCTCTGCTGAATCATCTCCTTGAGGCCGACCTCGTAGCAGATCTCGTTGAGCAAATTTTCCGGCTGGCAGATGAGTCCGCCCTTGAGCCGGTAAGGTGTTGCGGTGAGCCCGATCAAACGGACGCGCGGATTGATGACCAGCATGTCCTTCATAAACGAGCGGTACATGCCTTCGCCGTCCTCCGCTTTGCTGCCCGGAGGCGGCAAAAGGTGTGCTTCGTCGATCAGGACAAGATCGAATGCGCCCAGATCGCAGGCTTTATTATACACAGACTGAATACCTGCCACGATCACCTGTTCCGCTGTGTCGCGGGATTTCAGACCGGCAGAAAAGATGCCGATTTTCAGATCCGGACAGAGCGCGCGAATCTTTCCGGCGTTCTGTTCCAACAACTCTTTGACGTGCGCCA
>CAZHPP010000594.1:0-2538 GCA_964534535.1 uncultured Victivallales bacterium
CAGAATTTTCCGCGGGAGCCCCGCGGCTCCGCAGACGGCCAGAACGGAAAGCACAGGCAGACAGATCAGCGCATACCGTGCATGCTTTGCACCGGGGAAACTCAGCAGCAGGGCCGGAAGGAACACATATCCGGCCAGCGGAAGAAGTTTCGAGCCTTTGATCTTTTTCCATTCCGAGAGCGCCAGCAGGGCGCATACGCTGACGGGAGCATATCCGAAGAATGCCGCCGTGAAATAGAAGAACCAGTCGCCTCCGGCGAGCCGTTTGCCGATCTGCCATTCGAGCCAGGTGTCCACAAGCGTCTTCCCGCCCGCGGCATGGATGAGGGCATAGGCCGTTCCGGCGCAGAATGCGAGCATGACTGCGCCGGTCACGCCGTAAATCAGAATCTGTTTCCATTTCATCCGGGCGAGAACCAGTCCGGCTGCGGCCGCTCCGAATGCCGCGAATCCCAGCGATCCGCGCACGGCGAAGCAGGCCGCAAGCAGCAGCGCGAACCACAGACAGTTTCTGCGCGAATCTGGCGCCTTCAGGAAAAGACAGGCGAATGTGATCCCCGCGGCCGCGACGAAGGTGTCAAGCCCGAAACTGCAGACGGAACTGAAGTATTCCCAGGAAACGAGCGTAAACATTGCGGCGTAAAGTCCCGTTCCGCGGCGCAGACGCTCCGAGACGGCGCACGTCATGGCGGCAGTGTATGCCCCCAGCAGGATCGAGGGCAGGGCGAGCGCGGCGTACGTCATGAATCTTCCGCCGAGCGTGGTCAGGTAAGAGAACAGGAAGAAAGTGGAAAAATAATCGGCATAAGGCACGCCGTTGAGCGTGGGGAAGATTCCGATCCCGTGTTCCGATAATTCCTGGACAAGAAGGGCGTTGCGCACGTCCAGCTTGATGATTTCCGTTCCCGACGCTCCGAAAAGCAGAAACAGAAACGAGACTGCAAAGACAAAAAGATATGGCTTTTTCGCGGCAAAACTCCGGATGGCCTGGAACACGGTGAAAGTCTCCTGCGTTGTTTGATTTGAATATCATAGCATGATTTCCGTCTGTTTTCAAGAAAAGGAAATCAAACAGGATTGGACATGGCTGAAGTTTTTCAGCAGTCGGGCTGGTAAACCGATTTTTTCGCCCGGAACGCGGATTGTTCCGGTCTTCCGGCAGAGTTCGTCGAACATGAAAAGCCTCCTGAATATGACAGGAGACCGAACGTCAAACGGGAATCCGGTTATTTTTTCGGTTCGTCCAATACGGAAAGAGGAAGCTCGACAGGAGTTGTCTTGTGAATGAACTTCACAGAATTGAACCAAACTCTGCCATCTTTTTTATCTACAGCAAGTGACCCTCCATCGACAAGAGGACGGTCATTCTTGTTGCCATAGAAGACAAATGTCCAGTATTCTCCATAGTCAAGAATCTTTTTTATATGACAAAATGTCGGAGGATACATTCGCTTCTGGACTGTTTTAAACGCTTCCTGAACGGTTACCATGATTTTTCTCCTGGGATGCGGATTGTTCCGGTCTTCCGGCCGAGTTTGTCGCACATGAAAAGCCTCCTGAATATGACAGGAGGCCGAACGTCAAACGGGAATCCGGTTATTTCTCCGGTTCGTCCAATACGGAAAGAGGAAGTTCGACAGGAGTTGTCTTGTCAATGAACTTCACAGAATTGAACCAAGATCTGCCGTCTTTTTTATCTACCGCAGGGGAACCGCCATCTGCAAGAGGACGGTCATTCTTGTTGTCATGGAAAACGAATGTCCAGTAATCTCCATAGTCAAGAATCTTATTTACATGGCAGAATTCCGGCGGCCACATTTCCTTCTGGACTATTTTCAATGCTTCCTGAACGGTTACCATGATTTTTCTCCTGGGATGCGGATTGTTCCGGTCTTCCGGCCGAGTTTGTCGCACATGAAAAGCCTCCTGAATATGACAGGAGGCCGAACGTCAAACGTCAAACGGGAATCCGGTTATTTCTCCGGTTCGTCCAATACGGGAAGAGGAATCTCTACAAATTTTTCATCCCAATGGTGAGGGTAAAAAAAGCCCATACTCTGCCGTCTTTCTTGTCAACGGCATAAGGATTTGCAATAAGGAGTCCCCCGTTTTTATTTTTCATACAAAAAACCCAGTATGTTCCATAGTCCAAGATTTTTGAAATGAAGCAAATTGAATCTTTTCCAGGTTTGATTTTCTCGTATGCCTGTTTCAATGTTATCATGCGAACCCCTCTTTCTCAGAACATTTCTTTACTGTACCATTGAATTTAAGATTGTCAAGACGCGTGATTGAATCTCCGCACGGTCTGCTGGCTTGAAAAAGCATCCATAGTTCCCGCAAAAAATTGAATTTTCTGCACAGGGTGCAGGGCTCGCTGAGTCCTGCCGAGGGTGAAGGGGCGAGCAGCCCCTTCAGGGAATCCATGCTGACATGACCGAGTGCTGCCGGAGCATCTTTCGCGTGCGGACGCGCATCTGTGTCAGGATATGCCTGCCAAAAGTATTTTCAGGCGTGCAGCAATGTATAAAAGTGGAA
>CAZHPP010000595.1:0-2518 GCA_964534535.1 uncultured Victivallales bacterium
CCTGGCCAATTCCTCCTTCATGATTTTCGACGAACCCACACGCGGGATCGACGTCGCCGCGAAAAAGGAAATCTACACCCTGCTGAACGAACTCGCCGGACGCGGCCGCGCGATTCTGATGATCTCCTCGGAGCTGCCCGAGCTGTTCGGAGTCTGCGATCGCATTCTCGTAATGCGTTCCGGAAAGCTCGCCGGAACCCTTGAAACCAAATCCACGACTCCCGAAGCGGTCATGCGCCTTGCCGCTCTCGAGTCGAAACAGGAAGGACCCCTTTCCCATGAATAAATTTGCAAAACAGCTGCTGCCGTTCTCCTCGCTCCTCTTCATTATTTCGCTCTGGACTTTTCTGGAGCCGGACAACTTCCTGAGCGTCCAGAACTTCATGAACGTTCTGCGCCGCTCCTCCGTGAACGGGATCATGGCCGCGGGCATGACCTTTGTGATCATCACGGCCGGAATCGATCTTTCGGTCGGGTCGATGCTCGCCATGTGCGGCATGGCCGGATCGGTCGCCATGCTGTTCGTTTCTGGCGGGACGTGGG
Source organism: uncultured Victivallales bacterium (assembly GCA_964534535.1). Lineage (GTDB taxonomy): Bacteria > Verrucomicrobiota > Lentisphaeria > Victivallales > UBA1829 > CAZHPP01. The sequence goes on from CAZHPP010000595.1 coordinate 544, forward strand.
CCGCAATTTCGGGCGGAACCTTCATTCCGATGGGCCTTGCGGGAATGCTGGCGGGAACGCTCGCCGGAATCGCCGCCGGAGCGCTCTGCGGCCTTGCGAACGGCCTTCTGATCACGCGTCTGCGTCTGGCGCCCTTCATCGTCACGCTCGGCACCATGAGCGTGTTCCGCGGAGTCTCCTATCTCGTCAACGACGGCAAACCGTTTGCCGTGTCCAGCTACAGCTGGCTGGACACCGGAACCGTCGCGGGGATTCCTTCCGCCGTCCTGCTTTTTGTGATCGTGATCGCCGCGGCGGGGTATCTGCTCAAATATACGCCGTTCGGACGCTGGGTCTATGCGATCGGGGCGAACCCGCAGACGGCGTTCCACGCCGGAGTGAACGTGAACCGCGTGCTGGTCTGGGTCTATGCCGTCACCGGGGCGCTTGTGGGACTTGCCGCCATGATTACGACGGCGCGTGCGAGTTCGGCGCAGCCTTCGGCCGGACTTTCGCTGGAACTGGACGTGATTGCGGCCGTCATCATCGGCGGATGTTCTCCCGCCGGCGGACGCGGCACCATGACCGGAACGGTGATCGGCACGCTGCTGATCAGTTTTCTGCGGAACGGGCTTACGCTGCTGGATATTTCCACGAATGTCCAGCTGGTCGTGATCGGCCTCATCATCATCTTTGCGGTGACTGCGGACCAGCTGGCCACGCGCCGCCGGAGCTAGAGCGGGCTACAGATCAATCCGGAAGACGGGACATGCGATATTCCGCGGAATTCCGCGGAGGCGCAGAATCGGTCCCGCGCCGAGCGTATATGGAGTTTCTTCGTTCGTAAATGCAATTTCGGATCCCGTGTTCAGCAGGGTCACGCGCTTCGGCACATCGAGGAGCGGAGCAAGAAACAGTCCGCTGGAATCAAGGCCGTATGGACAGTGCACGTAAATCCGGTCTTTCATGCGGAATCCGAAAAGCTTCCGGTCGCCGAAGGCGATCGGTTCCGCCCCGGAGGAAAACGCTTCCCGGATGGCGCGGAACCACGTCCCGACTTCGCGGATGACTGCGGTCTGTTCCCGTGAAATGATTCCATCGGGATCGGGGCCCGCGTTCAGCAGATAGTTCCCGTCCATGGCAAGATTCCGGTCGATTTCACGCATGAAATATTCGGGGGTGAAGAGATCGTCGTCCGGACGGTATCCCCAGCTGGTCGTGCCGATGCTCTGACATGCTTCCGTGGGACGGACGTATGCTTTCCCCGCGTCCGGATTTGCATTCTCTGGGTCGTAATCGCGTTCCGGCGTGGAATAGTCGCCCTCGTCGTAGCCGCGGTTGTTGATGACGGCCGTCGGCTGGAGGGCCCGGATCATGGCGTTGACGGAGCGGTCGACGAGCTTCGGAACGTTCATGTCCCACCAGATTCCGTGGATCGCGCCGTAGTTTGTGCAAAGTTCGCGGATCTGGCGCTTGAGATATTCCATGTACTCGTCCATGTTGTGCCGGGCGGGATCGGTGAGAATCTCGTGATGGCGTCCCAGGTTGGGATAGGCCGGGTGGTGCCAGTCGACGCACGAATAGTAGAGTTCAAGCGGAAAATTCCGTCTGTGACATTCGTCCGCGAGTTCGGCGAGGATGTCGCGTCCGAACGGAGTGTGCATGACATTGTAGTCTGTCTGGGCGGTGTTCCAGAGACAGAAGCCGTCATGGTGCTTGACGGTGAAGACGAGATAGCTCATTCCTGCGTCCTGCGCGAGGTCGAGCCATCTTGCGGGCGAGAACGCGCGGGGATTGAATTCGCGTATGAGTTTTTCGTATTCCGCGGCCGGGACGTGATACCGCTGCTGTTCCTGTTCGTGAAGGCCGTGGATCGCATAGAGGCCCCAGTGGAGGAACAGACCGAAGCGGTGCGTGTGAAACCATCCGCGTCTGCCGTTCAGATTCATTGCGGCAATTCCGTTTTTTTCCTTGTCGTCCATTTTTTTGTTGCTTC
>CAZHPP010000596.1:0-2516 GCA_964534535.1 uncultured Victivallales bacterium
TTTAGCACGCTTTCCACATCTTGTCAAATTTTTCTTGACTTTTTTCTCCCGCGGTGTATGATAACACCCGGAACCTTCCCAATCATTTTCGGACCGACAGGAGCTGGATTCATGACAGAAACAAGATGCTGCAGAGCGCAGGCCCTCGCCGAATTCGTCGTCTGCCTGGTGCCGTTCCTGTTTGTCTTTTCCGGCATCCTACTGCTGGCCGTCTACGGACGCGAAAACCTGCTCTGCACCCTTTCCGCCCGGAGCAGGATCGAACTCGATTCCGCCGGAGGAACCCTGCTGGCCGGCGGCGGAACCGCCCCGCGGAACATCCGCGAATGGAACTACGGCGCCGACAGGATTCCGCACACCTCCGACGATACCGCAGTCCTCACCTCTTCCGAAACCGCGCTCCGGAGCGAACTTTACACCTCCGAAAACACCATCTTTTCCGGCACCGATTCCGCAGGCAAAGTCTGGAACGTCACCTTTTCGCCGGACAAGTCCCTTTCCGTCGACGACCTCATCGACGCCGGCTATGTCACGACTCCGGCCGGACGCTCCGCCTTCCTCGACGCCGCCAACCTCAACTCCAGAACCGTCAAGGCCGACAACGTTCTTCAAAAATACGGGATGAACTCCCTGTCCCTCCTTTTCCAGATGTATCTGCGGAACGATTCGATTTCGCTCCGGGACACCGTGTTCATGCCGGCAAGAAGAGAGTGAACAGAACCATGCTTTCCCCCGATTCCAAGATTCTTTCCCTGCCCGATGCCGTCCGCTGGCGCGGCGAACTCCGCCGCCGCGGAATCCCGCTCGCCGTCACGAACGGATGCTTCGACATCCTCCACCGCGGTCACGCGCAGTATCTTTTCGACGCCCGTTCCTGTGCGGGAGCGCTGCTGGTGCTCGTGAATTCCGACTCCTCCATCCGGCGGCTCAAGGGACCGTCGCGTCCGGTCTGTTCCGAACGCGACCGCGCCTTCCTGCTGGCCGCCCTGGAAAGCGTCGACCGCGTCACGATTTTCGATTCCGACCGCTGCGATTCGGAGCTTTCCGCGCTTGAGCCGGACGTCTATGTGAAGGGCGGGGACTATACGGTGGAGAAGCTGAACCCCGTCGAACGCGCGGCGCTGGAACGCTGCGGCGCGTCGTTCCGGTTCATTCCTTTCGTTCCGGGATTTTCCACGACGAACCTGATCGGAAAAATCCTCGCTTCCTCCGGGAAACGCTGATTCCCGTTTGACTTTCTGCTGGGAAGCGCGTATCTTAACAGGACGGAAAGGGGCGTTGTTCCGGCATGCGTTTTCTTGTCTACAACATTGCTTACGGCACGGGGGCGGCGGGCGGAGCCGCGGCGATTCTTTCCGCTCCGAAATATCTGCGGACGGGGAAGTCCACGATCCGTTCGATCATTCAGTTCATCGACTCCAGCCGCGCCGACGTGGTGGGGCTGGTGGAGATCGACACCGGATCGTTCCGCACCGGATTCGCGGACCAGACCGGCATGGTTTCCGAAACGCTCGGATGCTACCGCCACTGCGAAGTCAAATATGCGCGCGGCTCCCTGTTCCGGCACATGCCGATCCTGGGACGCCAGGCCAATGCGTTCTTCACGCTCGGGAAAAAGCCGCTTTCCGCACAGAGCTATTTCTTTCCGGTCGGCATGAAGCGTCTGATCCTGGAACTGAATTTTGAAGGGATCCGTTTCTTTCTGGTGCATCTCGCTCTGCGAAAGAAGACGCGCCGGCTCCAGCTCGAATATCTGACCCGTCTCGCCGCGATCAATCCCGAACCGGTCGTGATTGCGGGCGACTTCAACGCCTTCTCCGGAGCCGGCGAAACGGAATGCATCAAGGAGACTCTGGGGCTTTACGACCCCGATACGGAGAACCACCCCACGTTTCCTTCCGGAGCGCCGAAAAAACGGCTTGATTTCGTGCTCTGCTCCAAAGAGCTGAGAAAAGTTTCCTTTTCAACTCCGCAGATCACGCTTTCCGATCATCTGCCGGTCATTTTCGATTTCGAGTACCGCTGACCGGATGCCGGATCACGGCCAGTTCCGTGCCGGTGTCTTCCCGCAGGACCGCGGCAAGGACGTATTCCGTTCCGGTCTTGTCCTGCCTGTGTTTCCATGTCCGGTAGATCAGCGGCTTCCCGGTAAACGGGTCGTCCGGAAGGGCGGAAAGCGTTTCAGGGAAGTTTCCGGAAGCAAGGCGGATCCGCTCGGCTTCGATCAGAATCCGGACGGCGCGGTTCCGTGCCAGAAGCTCCAGAAACGCCGCATTCAGACTTTTGAGCTCCATGCCTGCGAATGCGGGCTGGTCCGGCACAATCAGGACGGAGCGGACGTCCTCCGCGGCAGAATTGTTGAGCGAGATAAAAATTTCCCGTTTGAGCGCGGCGAAATGCCAGTCGAACTGGGGCAGCAGGAATCGTTCTAAGACGGCGGGAGTGCAGCCTTCACCTTCTTCCATGGCGTCCAGAATGCACGCCTCGCGCACGGCTTTGGCGAACGCGGCGGCATG
>CAZHPP010000597.1:0-2512 GCA_964534535.1 uncultured Victivallales bacterium
GTCGATTATCTGGAGCTGGCGGCGCTTCTCGCCGTAATACTCGTTGATCTGCGGCACTGCGATCACGTCCCATGTGCTGTGAAGTTCCAGCTGCATGTTGAATGCGATGAAATCGGCGGTATCTCCGTTGATGTCGCGCAGAATCCCCTTGGTATGGCCCGTCTTGATCGGGAACGTGCGGATCACTTCCACATTTTCCATGCGGAAGCATGGCTGCGGATTGCCGTGTCCGAACGGGCCGAGCCGGTCATAATAATCGAAGAACTGGTCGCCCAGCTCGCTCAGAGCGACCGTGCCGTCATAAGGAATGCTGTCGATCAGGTCTTCCCGCGTGATCGCCTCGCGCACATGCTGTTCGAACTCGCGCTGGAAGGCCGGAATGTTCTCCTTCTTGAGGCCGAGTCCGACGGCCATCGGATGGCCGCCGTAGCGGTCGAGAAGGTGTCCGCACTTGGAAAGGATGCTGATGAGGTTGACCTTGCCGATGCTCCGTCCGGAGCCGTGGGCCTCGCCGTCCTGAATCGTGAGGACAATCGTGGGCTTGTTGTAGTCGCGGGCAAAGCGGGAAGCCACGATCCCGATCACGCCCTGGTGCCATTTTTCACCGGCCGCGATGATCGAGAAATTGTCATGAAAATTGGGATCGGATTCGACGGAGCGCTTGGCTTCGCTGAAGATTTCCTGTTCCTTGGCCTGGCGCTTGAGGTTGAAGCGTTCCAGAAGGTCGGCGTAGCGGTTGGCGTCGACAATCTGGGTCGAGGTCATCAGCTGGAGCGCTGTGATGGCGTTGCCGAGCCGGCCGGCCGCATTGATGCGCGGAGCCAGCTTGAACGTGATGTCCGAAGGCTTGATCGAAACGCCGGAAATCCGGGCCGTGCGGACCAGCGCGCAGACGCCCGGACGCAGCTGACGCCGCAGCATCTCCATGCCGTATTTGACCAGGATGCGGTTTTCCCCGAGGAGCGAAACGATGTCCGCCACGGTCCCGAGCGCCACGAAATCCAGCACTTCCTCCAGATTGATCGTGTAGCCGCCAAGATTGTGCGAGCGTCCGTAATTGACGAACGCATGCGCCAGCTTGAAGGCCACGCCGACGCCGGAAAGATTGTCGAGGTCGGCCAGTTCAGGATGAATCTTCGGGTTGATATTGGCGATTGCCGCCGGCAATACTTCGCCGGGCTCGTGGTGGTCCGTGATGATCACGTCGATATGTTTTTTCGCGGCCTCTTCGACGGCTTCGCAGCTGTTGATTCCGCAGTCGACGGTCACAAGGACTCCGCACGAACCTCCGGCCACTTCCAGCGCCTTGTTCAGCGAATCCGGGGTGAACCCGTATCCGTCGTCAAAGCGGTGAGGCAGAAAATTTGTGACGATGGCCCCGTTCTGTTCAAGAACCCATGAAAGCAGAGCGGTGGCGGTGATTCCGTCGGTGTCATAATCGCCGTGAATCAGGATGCGTTCACGGTTGGCGACGGCTTTCCACAGGCGCTGTACGGCTGTATCAATACCGGGAAACCGGTAGGGATCGCTGAGGTCCTTGAACGATGCATTGAAATACGCATCGACCGTTTCGGGAGTGATGCCGCGCGATGCAAGATACATTGCAATCGCACGGGGATGATGAAACTCCCTCGTCAGTTCTCCGATTATCTTTTCTTTTCCGTCAGACGCGCAAGTCCATATTTTTGTTCCCATTTTACCTTTCTTTGCTTAAAACACTTTGCAACACGCTGTCAATATACATTCTCTTGAATAAAACATCAAATGCGAAAAGAAACATTTCATGAAAATTCTCCCCCGATCCGCGTTTTCGGAATCTGATGCAGACCTTCCGGTTTTCCATGCTCCGAAGCACATCCCCCCTTTTCTGCAGAATGCGCCGCGCAGGAAAAAAATCAAAAAAACAGGAAAGCCATTTTTATTTTACAAAACTTCTGCTATATTATTCAGTTATTGTTTCAAAGGTCCGGCGTAAGGGACGTCCGGATTCAACTGAAGGTGGGAAGATGATACCGAAGTATGAGCGACCGGCGAGAATTCCTCTGAAGAAGCGGAATTGGATCGAGAAAGAACTGACACATGCGCCGACATGGTGTTCGGTGGACCTGCGGGACGGCAATCAGGCCCTTCCGCTGCCCATGAATCCGGAAAAGAAACTCGAGTACTTCAAACTTCTCTGCGGAGTGGGATTCAAGGAAATCGAAGTCTCCTTCCCCTCCGCTTCCCAGGACGACTTCGAGCTTGTCCGCGACCTGATCGAACGCAAGCTGATTCCGGACGGCGTGACGATCAGCGTGCTCACGCAGATGCGCGAAAACCTGATCCGCCGCACGGTGGAATCCATCCGCGGCGTGAAAAAAGCCATTTTCCATGCGTATATCGCAACCTCCGACCTCCACGGAAAACTCGTATTCAACAAGTCCCGCGAAGAGCTCAAGGAAATGGCCGTGGAAGGCACGAAGCTCATCCGGAAATGCCTGGAGGAAACCGGAATGCTCCCCATCATCACCTA
>CAZHPP010000598.1:0-2497 GCA_964534535.1 uncultured Victivallales bacterium
TGCAAGCATTATCGCTTTTCGAAAGATAGGTGTTATTTAGGGATAAGTTCTAAATGTTGATCCGAAAGATCCGAAGAAGGCGGACCGCGACCGTTTCCTTCTCAGCAAAGGCCATGGCGGAGCGGCATTGTTCGCGACCCTTGCGGAGCTCGGATTCTTCCCGCTCGACTGGCTCGGACGCTACTACTGCGACGACGGCAAACTTTCCGGACATATCTCGCATCACATTCCCGGCGTGGAGTTTTCCACAGGCTCGCTGGGACACGGCCTTCCGGTCGCCTGCGGCATGGCCATGGCGGCGAAGCAGGCCAATGAAAAGCACCGCATCTTCCTCATGTCCAGCGACGGCGACCTGAACGAAGGTTCCAGCTGGGAGGCCATCATGCTGGCCGGACAGCATCGCTGGGACAATCTGACGATGCTCGTGGACTACAACCGGCTTCAGGCACTCGGCAAGTCCCGCGACATCATCGACCTGGAACCGCTTGCCCCGAAACTTGAAATGTTCGGCTGGGCCGTCCGGGAAGCCGACGGACACGACCAGAATGCGATTTACGAGGCTCTGCGCGACCTGCCCGTCCGCGACGGAAAACCTTCCGCCGTGATCTTCCATACGGTCAAAGGGAAGGGCGTCTCGTTCATGGAAAACGAATACAAATGGCATTACGGCGGCCTGACCGACGAACTGCTTGCCAAAGCTCTGAAGGAAGTGGAGGAATCGAAATGAGAAAAGCATTCAATCAGGAACTCCTGGAAATCGCGGAAAAAGACAAACACGTCTTCATGATCCTCGCCGACATCGGCTACGGCGAAATCGAACCGTTCGCAAACAGGTTCCCCGACCGCTTCATCAACTGCGGCGTGGCCGAACAGGACATGACCGGAGTCGCCTGCGGAGTCGCCATGGAAGGCAACACCGCAATCACCTATTCCATTGCGAATTTCCCGACCCTGCGCTGCCTCGAACAGGTCCGGAACGACGTCTGCTACCATAACGCAAACGTCAAGATCGTCATCATCGGCGGCGGCGTTTCCTACGGCGAACTCGGAGTCTCCCATCATTCGATGGAGGACATCGCGATCATGCGCGCCCTGCCGAACATGGTGGTGCTCGTTCCGTGCGACATTCCGGAAACCCGCGCGCTGACGCATGCGATGATGGAATACAGGGGGCCGGTCTATTTCCGCTGCGGCTACAAGAACGAGCCCGATATTTATGAATCACCCGCAAAAGTGAAGATCGGCGGCTCCACAAGAATCCGCGACGGAAAAGACGTCACGATCTTCTTTGCGGGACCGATCGGGATCAATGCGAAGACAGCTGCCGCACAGCTTGAAAAAGACGGGGTCCGCTGCCGCCTGACAAGCCTTTATTCCATCAAGCCGATCGACCGGAAGGAGATCGTTTCCGCCGCAAAGGAAACGGGCGGAATCGTGACGGTCGAAGAACACAATCTGAGCGGCGGACTCGGAAGCGCCGTCGCCGAAGTCCTCATGGACGAAGGCTGCGGAAACGTTCCGTTCAGACGCATGGCGTTCCCCGATGTCTACGTTACGAAGATCGGTTCGCAGAACTGGCTCCGCGGCCAGTACGGAGTCGGCGTGAAGGACATCGTCTCCGCCGTCAGAAAGCTTTTGAAATAATTTCCAGAAAAGGAGAAGCAGTCAATGGAGCGTCTGAAGGGGAAAACGGTTCTTGTGACGGGAGGCGCGGGCGGAATCGGCCGTGCCGGAGTCGAACTTTTCATCCGGGAAGGGGCGCACGTCGTCATCGCCGACATCGACGAGAAGGCCGGGGCAAAGACGGCGTCCGAAACCGGAGCGGTCTTCGTCAGATGCGACGTCTCGAAAAGCGAAGACGTCCGGAACGCCGTCGCCGCCGCGGATGGAACGCTCGACGTGCTCTACAACAATGCAGGAGTCTACTGGAACGGCCGCGACGGCCGCATTACGGACATCGACGAGGCTGTATGGGAACGGGTGATCGCGATCAATCTGCGGAGCGTGTTTCTGTTCTGCAAATATTCGCTTCCGCTGCTGATGAAGCACGGCGGCGCGGTCGTCAACACGGCGTCGAGCGCCGGGATGATCGGCATTCCGGACTGCGACGCCTACACGGCGACCAAGGGCGCGATCGTCCAGCTGACCAAGTCGATGGCAGCCGAATACGGCCGTTACGGCGTCCGCGTGAACTGCATTGCTCCCGCCGCGATCATGACCCCCATGATGCGGCAGAGCAATCCGGAAAATTCGACCTTCGACGAGCAGGGTTTCCTGAAGCTGCGGACTCCCCTGCGGCGTTACGGAACTCCGGAGGAGATTGCGAAGGTTGCACTGTTCCTGGCCTCGGACGAAGCCAGCTATCTGAACGGGGCGATCGTCGTCGCCGACGGCGGGATCACGATCAACGGCGACCTCTCCTATCCTGATGGAGGTCATTCACGGGAAAGGACGCAGGCATGAGAATAAAAAGCGGGTATTCCCAGATTTTCTTTGA
>CAZHPP010000599.1:0-2471 GCA_964534535.1 uncultured Victivallales bacterium
TTTTTTTTCGGACTTGACGGTTCCCGAGTGAATCTGACGGTAGCTTTTCGGCGTGCATCCCTTGATTCTCCGGAACAGCCGGATGAAATGGGATGTGTTGTCGAAGCCGACCCGGTCGGAGATTTCTCCGACGGTGAATTCTCCTTGCCGGAGCAGTCGTTCCGCCTCGTTCATCCGCAGATTCTGAATGAATTCGAGCGCGGAGCACGGGAAACATTCCCGCCAGCAGCGGAAGAACGTGCGCCGGGAAAGTCCGTTGCGTTCCATCAGATCCTGCAGCGAAAACGTTTCATGGTAGTGCAGTTTGATCCAGGAGGCGATCGACAGCACTTGTTTCTGAGACGGTGTGCGCTGGTCTCCGCCGCCGGTCCGGGAGAATACCAGTTCTTCAAGCAGTTCGAACGCCAGAAGATCAATTTGTTCGGCCATTCCCGGTTCGCAGGAGTTCCGCATCTGGTCTTTAAGCTGAGCGACCCGATCGAGCAGTCGTTCCGTCAGATTCAGTTCCTGCACCGGCGGGTCCAGCGGAATGCCGGCTTGACGCAGGGTCGGCAGAAGCGAAGCATCGTAGATGAGGTAAAACGCATCCCGGTGATCCGCCACTTCGTAGCAATGCGGGGCAAAAGGCAGTTTAACGATCCGGTTCGGATACGGCGTATGGTAATCCACTCCGGCGATCCGGTCTCGGGCCTGGGGCGCATCGGCGCGGAAACGGAAACAGAATTCCAGCTTGTCCGTGTAACAGACCTCATGCAGCGGCGCGAATCGGCTGTCTTCGATATTTCCAAACGCCATGACCGGAAATGGAAAATGGACGCATCGCGGTATATCCGTCATCTGGATATAATCGTGTTTGAACATGAAATCAATGCCTTCTTTACCGGAGTTACGCTGATTTTCTGTTGCACACCAGTATAATGGTGCAAAGGCGTCTTGTCAAGGATGATGGCGCAAACGGACTATTTTTGGGCATCCCAGACGGATAAAAATCCGGCTTCCCCTCTGAGGGCGTCAGGGACGGAACAAACTTTCCGGGTCGGAAAATCCGGTTTGGATCTCGTTGAAAAAGCTCGCGACGAACCGTCCGTCCATAAAGCAGTGACTGAATTTGACGCTGATCGGGATTTTGCCGTTTTCCCATTTGCCACATGCGAGAATCGGCACGGTCTGCTGCCCCCCAGTTCTGCCTGCGCAATGGAGTCGAACGTGATCCACGGCATGCAACTGGCGCAGAGGAAATCCTCTCCGTGATTTTCCATTGAAGCGGGCTGACCGAGCTTGGCCGTTCGATTTTCGGGGTGATTTCCGCTTGGAATTCCGGAAAGGTTTCGGCGTATTCCTGCCAGATCTGCTGAAACATATCTTCTCCGGTCATGATGGGAGTCATGACAGCAAAGTCTTGTTCGATTATTGATTGTTTTTTTTGAATGGAGAGATTCTGTATCTTGATGGAGCAAACCGCATAAAGAGGAGGAACAACGGCAAAAACACGAAAAAAACACATAAAGATCCGGTGATTTTCCTGTCATTGACTTGAAAGCCACATTAAACAAGGGTAATTTCTTCAAAAGAAAATCTCAAACGGAGATTTTTAGTTGTTAACGATCGGGCGTCTCTTGAAAAATCATTTGATAGAGGTTCCCTAAAACCGGTTCAGATTTCAACCGCACTGACTGACCTGCCGATTCCGGCTGATGAAGGAGAACCATGTCGGTCAACTTGAAAATTCAACCCACGGAGGAAGTCCGCATCCGTCTGACAGCATGGAACTTTTACGCTGAATTTTCCCCGCTTGCCGGAGGAAACATCGTTGCGTTCCGTCATCTGCCGTCGGGACATGACTTGCTGCGCGCCCCAGACTCCGGAGAACAACTGTTTGAGACTCCGGAGTGTTTCGGCATGCCCGTTTTATTTCCGCCCGGCCGGATCGCGGACGGAACGTTACCGTGAGAAGTTCATGCCGGAAAACGAAAATGAGATGGAAACGCGCTATTTCGATCAATTCTGTCTCGAAATCGCGCGGAATATTGCATGGGGCATGCAGCCGACCGTATGTAATTTCGGAATGAAATATTTTCAGGATTCCATGTTCTCTGAAATCGTGGATTTCCTGCTCCGGACCGCCCGCTTCTATGATGAAGACCGTCCGTTCCTTTTTTGACGGTGAGATGCTTCCGCCGCCGGCATTGAACTGCGCGGCCGTTCCCGTGGACTTTATTTCCCGCACGATTTACACGAAACGGGAGGACATTCGGACGTTCCGGAAGAAAATTTCCGCGGTAGTGGCGTCCGACTGGCGGGCTCCGGACGGCCGGGAAGCAGTTGTTGTTGTGCAACTTCACCCGGAAGAACAGCACGGCACGGTCAATGGCGATCAGTTTGCGATTTTGCCGCGATCGTATAAAATTCTAAACAATTGAAGTTCTCTGCTTTTGATTTTTTTTGTCTAGTAGTTTTAGCTACCGTGTCTG
>CAZHPP010000600.1:0-2469 GCA_964534535.1 uncultured Victivallales bacterium
GGCCGTCCCTGTTGCGAATGGGTCGGAAACAACGGCGCCGGACACTACGTCAAGATGGTCCACAACGGAATCGAATACGGCGACATGCAGATGATCTCCGAAGCCTACTGGATGCTCAAGAACGTGCTCGGACTCAATGCCGAAGAGCTCCACAAAGTCTTCACCGAATGGAACAAGGGCGAACTCAACAGCTATCTGATCGAGATCACCTCCAACATCTTCACGAAAAAAGACCCCGAAACCGGAAAGCCCGTCGTCGACATCATCCTCGACGCCGCCGGACAGAAGGGCACCGGAAAATGGACCAGCCAGAGCGCGCTCGACCTCGGAGTCGCCGCGCCCACCGTGGCCGAAGCCGTCTTCGCCCGCTGCGTTTCCGCCATCAAGGAGGAACGCGTGGCCGCATCCAAGATCATCCCCGGCAAGATTTCCACTTACAAAGGCAGCAGGAAGACCTTCATCGAAGCGGTCCGCCAGGCGCTCTACGCCTCCAAAATCTGCTCCTACGCGCAGGGCTTCCAGCTCATGCGCGCCGCCGCGAAGGAATTCGGCTGGACTCTGAACTACGGCGAAATCGCCCTGCTCTGGCGCGGCGGATGCATCATCCGCGCAACCTTCCTTGAGCGCATCAAGGACGCGTTCGACAAGAATCCGGAGCTCGCCAACCTTCTGCTGGACGACTTCTTCCGCGACGCGATCGAAAAATCCCTGCCCGCCTGGCGCAAAGTCGTGGCGCAGGCCTTCCTCGACGGCGTGCCCGTCCCGGCCTTCTCGAGCGCGCTGTGCTACTTCGACAGCTACCGCTCCGCCTGCCTGCCCGCCAACCTGATCCAGGCCCAGCGCGACTATTTCGGCGCCCACACCTATGAGCGCGTCGACAAGCCGCGCGGACAGATCTTCCACACCGAGTGGACTGAACACAGCGGCAAGACCGTTTCCGGAACCTACACCGCGTAACAGGGAGACCTTCGGAAATGAGCATCTTTGCCGGAAAAGGCGGGAAAAACGTCGCCGTCAGCGATTCTGAACTCCGGACGATGATCGACGAGACCATCGCGAAAAGCGGGAAGACGAAAGGGCGGATGCTTCTGCTTCCGCCCGATCACACCCGCCTCAACTCCTATGCCGGACGCATCACGGAGATGATCTGGGAAAAGTACGGGAAGTCCTGGGAGATCGCGATCATGCCCGCGCTGGGCACGCATTCGCCCATGAACGACGAAAAGCTCGAACTCATGTTCGGGAAGAAGATTCCGAAATCCCTGTTCAAGGTCCATGACTGGCGCAACGACGTCGTCACGCTCGGCACCGCTCCTTCCAAGTTCATTTCCGAACTTTCCAAGGGCAAACTCGACTACGACGTGAAGATTCAGGTCAACAAGATCCTCTTCGAGGGCTGGGACCTGATCCTTTCCATCGGTCAGGTCGTGCCGCATGAAGTCGTCGGCATGGCCAGCTACACCAAGAACATCATGGTCGGCGTGGGCGGCTCGGACATCATCAACAAGTCGCACTTTCTAGGCGCCGTGGCCGGACTCGAGAACATCATGGGCCGGGCGGATTCGCCCGTGCGCCGTCTGTTCAACTACGGCGCGGACACCTATCTTTCCAAGCTCCCGATCGTCTACATGCTCACGGTCATGGCGAAAAATTTCAAGACCGGGAAAATGGAGATGCGCGGGTTCTTCTCCGGAAACGACAAATCCGTATTCGAGGCCGCCGCGGACCTCAGCGTGGATACCAACCTCGTCCTGATGGACAAACCCATCAAAAAGGTCATCGTGTGGCTCGACCCGGCCGAATTCAAGAGCACCTGGCTCGGAAACAAGGCTGTCTACCGCACCCGCATGGCGATCGCCGACGGCGGCGACCTGATCGTGCTCGCGCCCGGCCTCAGCGAATTCGGCGAGGACAAGGAAAACGACCGCATGATCCGCAAGTACGGCTACAAGGGGACCCCCCATACGCTGAAGGCCGTGAAGGAAAACGCCGATCTGCGCGCCAGTCTGGGCGCAGCGGCGCACCTGATCCACGGCTCCAGCGAAGGCCGTTTCCGCATTACGTACTGTCCCGGAAAAGAGATGACAGCCGATGAAATCCGCTCCGTGGGATTCGAGGCCGGGAATCTCGACGAGATGATGGAAAAGTATCACGTGAAGGACCTGAAGGACGGCTACAACACCGTGAACGGGGAGGAGATTTTCTATATCTCCAATCCCGCGCTCGGCCTCTGGGCCCTGAAGAAATCGTTCCGCTGATCCGGACTCTGTAAAATTGAACGGCCCCGCACCGGTTCATTCCCGGTGCGGGGCCGTTTTTTGATCTGATCCGGTGTCAACAGGTGTCAAGATGGAAATACGCGCAAAAATAATTTTTTGCGCAGGGTGCAGGGCTCTTTGAGTCCTGCCGGGGGTGAAGGGGCGAGCAGCCCATAAGCGTTAATCTGTTTGACTTTTTCAAAAAGACATG
>CAZHPP010000601.1:0-2455 GCA_964534535.1 uncultured Victivallales bacterium
CACCAGGGATGACACCAGTACCGCAATCGCCATAACGCCGAAGGAGCCGATTATGCTGCCGACTCCGTTCATTTTTCCGAATACGGCGTTGGATATGCCGATCTCCTGATGAAAATTGTAATTATATGCCAATGAAGCACAACCACTGACCACCATGATCACCGTTATCAGATAGTGATACACATAAACCCGGTGGCAAAAACTCTCTTTGATAAAGATTTTCAGCCCTGATTTCCAGCTCAAAAAGAGAGAATACCGTGAACTTTTATGATCTTTTTCAATGTCATTGCTCGGTTCATATTGGCCTTCCTTGACAAAAACACACATCGCGGTCATGCCGATGGCGTAAACCGCCGCGCCTCCGACAAAGATCCAGGTCCGGTAATTTCCTACAAGCGGAAAGACAAAATAGTTGTATGCCGCCAGTGTAACACTGCATGCGACATTGAACAGTGCCATGGTGCGAGCGATAAACCGCGTCGGTATGACATCATTGAAAATGTACCAGATCACGCTGCCGACATACATGAAAAAATATTGAAACAGAAACATGACCAGGGTAATGGCGATCACAGTGAGCGTTACCGGTGAAACCGTGCTCCAACGGGCAATGGCGGAGGATGCCCATTGCCCGAAAAATTCTGTAAAACCGAAACACACCAGAGCACCCACCAGAAACGGCATTGAGAACAAAATATACGGAATGCGTCTTCCCCATCTGCCGCGATGACGGTCACTGACGAAACCGACATACGGACAGACAGTCATATTCAGGACACCGCCGATGGTATTGAGGATGATCATCCGCTCCAAGTCCGTCACGCCGAACATTCCCTGCAGCTGAACCGGCAGGATGGAACCGGGGATTCCCAGACAGGCGGTATAGACAACGCCGCCGACCATCAGCCAGAAAATAACCAATCCCAGTTTCCAGGGAGTATATTTCAATGTTCCGCAAGTGTAGGCGCTCATTTGGCAGTCGGCTCTTCAGCAATCATGATCTCATCAAACAGCAGTTTCCCTTTTTGAATATTTTTCGCGCCGATGGTAACCTGAAACTGCGCAATCTTGTGCCAGGGATCCACTGCCGGCACACTGGTTCTGTAGGTGTATTCCCGCCATTCATCGGTCAGTGCCGCAGTTACGGTACCGTCCATGGTTGCAATGTTTTTCTCTTTTTCCTGTCCGACAAACAAAAGAACGATCTTGCTGTCGGCATTGGTGTTTTCGCCGCGCGCCCTGATCTTCATGGTATAGGTCATGCCGGGACGGGCCGGAACCTTCAGAATGCAGCACCCG
Source organism: uncultured Victivallales bacterium (assembly GCA_964534535.1). GTDB lineage: Bacteria > Verrucomicrobiota > Lentisphaeria > Victivallales > UBA1829 > CAZHPP01. The sequence continues at coordinate 1,300 of CAZHPP010000601.1, forward strand.
TCATTGTTCTGCCGGTCGGCGGAATACTCGATTCCCCGCAGAATGACCGTCGGCTTGTCGCCGATCTCATAAATCAGATTGCATTGGGAGTTGTCCGGCTTCCAGAACTGCAGATTGCGGAAGCCGCGATTGACAAACGGGTAGAACGGCTTCGGCGGAATCGCCAGCAAAATGAAGTTGCGCGGCGGGAACGTGTGCAGCAATTTCCCGTTTTGGATTACATATGGCACATCGCGATACACGTCGACGGCCTGGGCGTTGGTGATGCCTAGTTTACTGAAATCCACCTCGGCTTTGATTTCAAAAGGCATCCGGTTCATCAGCACGACCAGCTGATCCTTGCCGTTTTTCAGCGTATAGTAGGATATTTTAAGCTCCGGGTCGGATGAAACAATCTCTTTCTGGCTGTCGTAGCGGTGAAACGTCGCTTCTCCAATGCCGTAGTCTTCGCGGCAGTCCCAGATTTTTTTCAGGATGCCATCATCCATCCAGGCCGAATCGAATTCGATGTTATGCAGCAGGCACTGTCCGAAAAGCTGCTCCGAAACATCCTTGCACCAGGCATCGCCGCGACCGGCGCCCAGCAGCACGACATTCACGCCGAGGACCTCGGAATTGTACTCACTGTTCCAGATTGCGTCATCAATATCCTCCAGATAACAGTTGCGGTTGGTCAGTATCAGGCCATTGTTCTGTTCGCCGGGATACCAGTAGTCCCCGAATCCGTGCAGGAAGGGAATGAACTCCCGCTGGGCATGCAGAAAGAGGATTTTGCCTTTTTCGCGCATTTGAGTAAGGGTCCGCTCGAATAAAGCACGTTTGCTCATGATTGAACGGCGAAGGATTGTGCGGCCGAACTTGTCGGTGAACTCGCAACCGTGACGCGGGTTGCTGCATGTGGTCATATCCGCAAGGTCGTAATAAACGCCCCAGATCTTGTCGCTGTTGGGACCGTGGATGTACTGATGCTGGTTCCAGAGGAAATAATCATTGACTGAACTGGAGTTGCATGCTCCGATACTTTGAGTTTTGATCACCTTTTCCGTTTGGGTCTGCCGATCATAATACGGCTCGTCGAAAGAGTAGGTATAGGCTCCGGGGACCTCATAATCCTTCTCAAAGAACATGCCGACTTTATCGGCGGTGCTGAGCATAT
>CAZHPP010000602.1:0-2451 GCA_964534535.1 uncultured Victivallales bacterium
TCCGGAGGATAAAATTTCCCCACATCATAAGCGTCATACGCTCCGACGAGGCGTCCGGGAAGATTCTGCTTGACCGTTCCCGCCCAGTGAATCAGCAGGTCCGCAAGCGTTTCATGCATGCAGTCGTAGAAATCCATGACCTTGCGTTCTTTGCCGGAGGGATTGCGGAAAAAGCCTTTGGAGGCGACTCTTTCCTGAGCAGAGGGAGGATTGACCTGTTCAAAGGTGATTCCAGGCGTTACCCACGCCTTGGCGAGCGAGACTTCGCTGGAATAGCGTTTCTTCAGAAACTCGCGGAACCTGATCGTCATGGGCTTTCCCACATCGGGCATTTCATAAGCGGAACCGTAATACATCCATTCCAGTGAAACGCCGTATGAAATGCGAACCCCGATAATACGGCCGGCCCATGGCTGTTCCTTGAGCTTGCCGCAGAGCGTCTTGAGAATGTTGTCTCCTTCTGCCCGGAACTTCAGGGAGGCCGGGGATGGACGAAGACGGCGTCCCTGTGTCTGGTCCTGCTTCCTGGAAAACTGAAGATCCTCCTGTATGTCGTTTCCCGCCGCATATCCGATTGCTTCGTCCGGATTTTTCATGCACCATTTTTTCATGTCGAACAGGGAAACTGAGACGATGATTCTGGAATCCGGACTCAGTTTGAGACAGCGGCTGATCCTTTTCATCAGACTGGTGAAATCATAACGCCCGCATCCCCTCCAGAATTCGAGATCACTGACAGGCAGCTCATCAATCTTCAGTGCGGAATTCTTCATCTTTACGATGAAATCGTCATGCTGCAGGTTGCCGACGCAGGAGACCAGATTCAGGACTGGCGGATATTTCACGCCGTTGACCATGATGAACGGAGACCCGTTTTCCCATGCGATCTTTGCATCGCAGGGCGGTTCTTCCTTCATCTTTTCGACTGCGGCAGTGGACAGTCCGGATGCCTGTTCCTGGAGCTTTCGGATATTTTCAATCTCTTCCGGGGAACCGATCTGTTCATAAATTCTGCTGTACATGGCCCATGGATTGCATAAGGCATCGCCGAATTCCATCGCTTTTGTCCAGGACCTGTCATTGAAATTCAGCTGATTCCATCCATTTTCCGCATGGGCGGAAGTCAATGTGTCGAGATTGCTGACAACGACCGTCTTCGCCCCGGAGGCGTACTCAATGTCTCCGCGAAAAATCAGTCCGAAACCGCTGTCTTTGTTTTCGACATGAAACGCCAGCAGGTTTTCTCCCTGGACGAGAAGTCGGGTAAAATCATTCCCCTTCAGCTGTCTGCCGTTGATGTAGATGGTTCCCCTGTCATCGGCGATATGGCGGAGCAGTGCTTTTTTCACTGCGCCGCTGATGTTGAAACGGGTTCTGGTGAATACTTCAGCTTTCCCCCTTTTCGAGTTCGTTGTGTGCCATATCCAGCGTGCCGCTGTCACCGGCTGCTGGAAAATTTTCGCTTCCTGTGCAATTTCTTCTGCACCGGAGAAGAAAAGCAGAAATGTGAAAAAAAGCATAAACAGGTACTTCATTTGCTGTCCTTCTGATCAGTTGTGGTTTGACTTCCGGAAACAGTCTCCGGGCATTCCGCGTGACTTCCCGATGCCCGAACGTCCTCTGATTATCTGCTCTGTCCGCCGTACGGGTAGTTCGCATACGACATGTCAGAGAGCGGTCCCTCTGTCGAGGTGCCGGATGCAAGAGTCGGAACCAGATTTTGAAAACTCACATTTTCCACGTGCATGTCGCACATGAGAAAATTAAGGGAGCGGTTGTGGCGCATGGCAAACTGCTTTGTGCCGAAATTGACCGTGTCGGCGAAATACGCCAGATTACTCCAGGAATACCCGGATTCGATTCTTGTAAGACGGAAATACCCGGTCGAGGGGGAAGACGTCCAGCGGGGACATCTGGAAAGTTCCCAGTTCGTTCCGTAGGCCACCCCTCGTGCATATTTGCCGCTGGCTGACGGACATTTTACGATTCCGTTCGGAGTCGCCAGCACTCGCCCGGGGTAGTGCATGTTGAAATATCCGAGTTTTCCAAAGGGAAGGTCGACTGCCGAACTCGAACAGAGCAGTTCCGGCCAGTCGATTCCGCTTGATGTGTTGTTCAGCCTGTAATTCCCGATTCCCCAATCATCGTTGTCTGAGCCATACTGCGTCAGTCCCAGTCCCATCTGCTTGAGATTGCTCCGGCAGACTGTGCTTCTTCCGCTTTCCCTAGCCTTGTTTAAGGCTGGCAGCAGCATTCCTGCTAAAATCGCAATGATCGCGATCACAATCAGAAGTTCGATCAAAGTAAAAAACTTCTTCATGAAAACCTCCTTGTTCCCATTGTTTTGTCAGGTATATTATATCATGAATCTTCCATCTTGAAAAGAAGAAAAGTGCCAATGAATTACCCCGCCCCAAGGGGCGAGGTATCCGAAAGACATTCCGTCATCCA
>CAZHPP010000603.1:0-2448 GCA_964534535.1 uncultured Victivallales bacterium
GCTCCAGATGACGGGCGGACTGGTCGTCTTTCTGATCGGCTGGAATGCGATCCGCGAGGGCAAGTTCGTTTCAAGACAGGAAACGGAAAACGCCGCGAACATCACCGATCTTTCACTGGTGCCGCTGGCCGCGCCGCTGATCGCGGGACCCGGCACGATCGCGGCGGCAATTACATGCAGCGCCGAAGCGGGACTCGCTTCGACGGCGTGTTCGCTCACCATGGAGGTCGCCGTGAACTTTGTGCTGATGCTGTTTTCCGGCGGAATCAATGCCGCGCTCGGAAAAGTGCATCTGCTGGGGCCGCTGATCCGGCTGACGGGTCTGGTCATCGCGGCGGCGGCCATGCAGATGATGGTCGCCGGGCTCAAGACCTGTCTTGCCCAATGAACGGCAATCAGCCGACGGACGCTCCGGAAACGAACCTGCCGCCGTCGACCGTGACCAGCTTCAGACTGTCGCCGGCCTTCGCCGCGAGCAGCATTCCGTTCGACTCGATTCCGCGGATCACCGCGGGCTTGAGGTTGGAAACAATCACGATCGTGCGTCCGGGGAGTTCCTCCGCCTTGTAATACTGAGCGATCCCGGCCACGATCTGACGCTTTTCGCCGCCGACGTCAAGCTGGAGCTTCATGAGCTTCGTCGTCCCTTCGACCGGTTCGGCCTCCAGAACGGTGGCCGTCTTCAGGGCCGAACGGAAGAACTCGTCGATCGTCACGATCACGTTCAGATTCGCCTGGTCCTTCGCGTCCTTCGCCTGCTTTTTCGATTCGACCTTCGCGGGCTTTGCGGCCTTCGCGGGCTCGGCCTTCTTTTCCTCGACCTGGATCCGCGGGAAGAGCTGGCCGGGATCCGTGATGACGGAACCGGGCTCGAGTCCGCCGGCGCTCCGGAGGTCTTTGAAGGTGAACTCCGTCTTCCAGCCGATCGATTTCAGCAGGACGGACATTTTTTCCGGCATGACGGGGGAAAGCAGTCCGCCGACCACGCGCAGACATTCCAGCGCGGTGTAAAGCACGGTGGCGAGATAATCCTTCTTCCCGGCCTTGGAAAGGCTCCACGGCGCGGTCTGCTCCATATATTTATTGGTGGCGCGGACGGCCGAAATCACTTCCTCGATTCCTTTGTCCGGATGCAGTTCGCGGATGGATTTTTCCATGACGTCGACGGCGTTCGAGACCTTGGAAAGCAGGACCTTTTCATTTTCGGTGAGCGGCGTTCCCGGCTTCGGAACCTTGCCTTCGAATTCGCGGATCGTGAGCTTGACCGCGCGGCTGAGCATGTTGCCGAGGTCGTTCGCAAGGTCGCTGTTGTAGCGCGTGACGAACGCGTCCTCCGTGAACCCGGCGTCCTGACCGAGCGTCATTTCGGAAATCAGGAAGTAGCGGAAGGCATCCACGCCGTACTTGTCGGCCATGTCCATGGGGTTGACCACGTTTCCGGCGGACTTGCTCATCTTGTCCTTGCCGCTGAGCCACCAGCCGTGCGCGAGGATCGTGTGGGGAGGCTCGATTCCGATGGCCTTCAGCATGGTGGGCCAGTAGACGGTGTGGGTCGTCAGGATGTCCTTGCCGATCAGGTGGTGCGCATGGGGCCACCAGGTGCTGAAGCGCTTCGGGTCCGTGCCGTAGCCGATGGCCGAAATATAGTTGATGAGGGCGTCGAACCAGACGTAGCAGACGTAATCCTTGTCGAAGGGCAGTTCGATTCCCCATGACAGACGCGATTTCGGACGCGAGATGCAGAGGTCGCCCAGCGGCTTCTTCAGGAATCCGAGCGTTTCGTTCGCGCGGAACGCAGGAAGAATGAAGTCCGGATGGCTCGTGATGTATTCGATGAGCCAGTCCTGATACTGGCTCATCTTGAAGAAATAGTTGTATTCGGTGATCTCCGTGGTGGGACGGCGGCAGTCGGGGCAGAGATTGCCGTCGACGAGGTCCTTTTCCGTGAAGAAGCGTTCGCACGGGACGCAGTAGTTGCCTTTGTATTCGGCCTTGTAGATGAGGCCGCGGTCGTAGATGTCCTGCAGGATCTTCTGGACGATTTCGGTGTGGCGCTTTTCGGTGGTGCGGATGAAGTCGTCGTTCCTGATTCCGAGGCGCTTCCATAGCTCCTTGTAGCGTTCGACGGTTTCATCCGCGTGCTGGAGCGGCGTGATTCCGCGGGCGTCGGCGGCCTTCTGGACCTTCTGTCCGTGCTCGTCGGTTCCGGTCAGGAACCAGGTGGGGTCTCCGAACCTGCGGTGGTATCCGGCGATCACGTCGGCCAGAACGGTGGTATAGGCGTGGCCGATATGCGGCTTGTCGTTGACATAGTAAATCGGCGTGGTGACATAAAATGCGTCGCTCATGGCGGGTGGTTCCTTTCTCTGTAAAAAATTACACATTATAATATAACCCCGCTTGAGAACGAACGCAACCGGAGTTATATTATTTTTACTGCGAACAATG
>CAZHPP010000604.1:0-2423 GCA_964534535.1 uncultured Victivallales bacterium
CTCGCCGAAGAGCTCGATGGTGTTGTTGTAGCTCTTGGACATTTTCTGTCCGTCGAGGCCGGGGATCACGGCCACGCTTTCGGGAATGTAGGCTTCCGGAATCACGAAGACTTCGCCGAACATCTGGTTGAAGCGGATCGCGATGTCCCGGGTGATCTCGAGGTGCTGTTTCTGGTCCTTGCCGACGGGCACAAGGTTCGATTTGTAAAGCAGGATGTCCGCGGCCATCAGCACGGGATAGGAGAAGAGCCCGTTGTTGGGCGCGAACCCATGGGCGATCTTGTCCTTGTAGCTGTGGGCGCGCTCCAGCAGGCCGACCCCCGTCACGCAGTTCAGATACCATGTGAGTTCGCAGACTTCGGGAACGTCCGACTGGCGGAAGAACACGGTCTTTTCCGTATCGAGTCCGCAGGCCAGGAAATCGACAGCGAGCCGGTCGATCCGGGCGCGGAGGTCTTCGGCCTTCGGATTGGTCGTGAGGGAATGCAGGTCGGCAATGAACAGGAACGATTCGCCGACGGACTGCAGTTCCACGGCCTGCTTCATCATGCCGAAATAGTTGCCGATGTGCGGGATTCCAGAGGGCTGAATCCCGGAAAGGACGCGCTTCACCTTGGGTTCCGGCATATTACTTTGCCTCCTGTCTGACGATTGCGACTGCCGCCGGATGGCCGTTGAGGTCTTCCCTGGCGGAAGCGCATGTGCCGCGGACAACGGAGTCCGCAAGAGTTTCAGAGGAAATATAGCCGCGGAACGCTTCGACGGCCTTCGCAACTTCGTCGTCGGAATCGAACGTGACGGCGATGCGGTCGGAGACGGCGAGCCCGGACTCCTTGCGCATGTTCTGGACTTTGCTCACGAATTCGCGGGCAAGGCCTTCCGCCACGAGTTCCGGCGTGAGGACAGTGTCGAGCGCGAGCGTAAGCCCGTTCTGGGTCGCCGCCGTGACGCCGTTCTTTTCGGCGCGGTTCACGAGGATGTCCCCGTTCGAGATCTCGAACGTTTCGCCGTCGAGTCCGACCGCGACTTTTCCGCCCTGTTCGATCGAGGCGATCTGCTTTGCGGAGAACTTTGCGATTTCGGCGGCCATGCGCTTCATTTTCGGGCCGAGTTTTGCGCCGAGGACCTTGAAATTGGCCTTGGCGGAAAGGTTCACGAGCCCTTCGTCGGACGCCTGAATCTGGATTTCCTTCACGTCGAGTTCCTCGGCGATGATTTCCTTCGTGCCCTGGAGCAGTTCGCGCGTTTCGGAATCGGCGGCCACAAGGATCGCCTTGGAAAGCGGCTGGCGGACCTTGAGGTTCTTCTGCGTGCGGAGGAAGCGTCCGAGCTGGACGGCGAGCATGGTGTTATCCATCTGTTTTTCGAGCACTTTGTCGCGGCGGAAGGTTTCCGGTTCCGGGAAGTCGCAGAGATGCACGGATTCGGGCATGGCGTCGTTGCGGAGCCCGCGGTAGATCGATTCCGTGATGAACGGAATGAACGGGGCGGCGCATTTCGAGAAGGTGATCAGAACGTAGTACAGGGTTTCGTAGGCCTCTTGCTTGTCGGAGTCGTTGTGGCTCTTCCAGAAGCGGCGGCGCGAACGGCGGATGTACCAGTTCGTCAGGTCGTCCACAAACTTTTCAAAGCGGTTGGCGGCCTTCTGGAGCTGATATTCGTCCATCGAATTGCGGATTTCCTCCACCATGTCGGCGAGCGAGGAAAGAATCCAGCGGTCGAGCGGGTTGGAGGGATTCGCCGGGGCCTTGGGTTCGCCCTTCGGGGGCTCCCAGTTGTCGACGGCGGCATAGGTCGTGAAGAAGCTGTAGGCGTTCCAGATCGGGAGCATGACTCCGCGCAGGACTTCCTTGACTCCGTCCTCGGAGAACTTGAGGTCTTCGGCGCGGACCACGGGCGATCCGAGAAGGAAGAGCCGCAGCGCGTCGGCGCCGTACTTGTTCACGACCTCCATTGGATCGGGGTAGTTTTTCAGGCGTTTGGACATCTTCTGGCCGTTGGCGGCGAGAACGAGTCCGTTCACGATCACATGCATCGCCGGGGGCTTGTCGAAGAGCGCGGCGGCGAGAACAACGAGCGTATAGAACCAGCCGCGGGTCTGGTCGAGGCCCTCCGCAATGAAGTCGGCCGGGTAATGCTTCTCGAACCACTCCTTGTTTTCAAAGGGGTAGTGGTGCTGGGCGTACGGCATGGAGCCGCTTTCGAACCAGCAGTCGAGCACTTCGGGGATGCGCCTGAGAACGGTGCCGTTCTTCGTGACGATCTCCACATCGTCGATGAAGTGCTTGTGGATGTCCGTGAATTTTTTTCCGGTGAGCTGTTCGAGTTCGGCGACAGAGCCGACGCAGACCGTTTCACCGGTTTCGGCGTTGCGCCAGATCGGGAGCGGGCAGCCCCAGTAGCGGTTGCGGCTGATGGCCCAG
>CAZHPP010000605.1:0-2421 GCA_964534535.1 uncultured Victivallales bacterium
TTGTGATTGAAGGAACCCCTGAAAACGTCGACAAAAAACTTGTCTTCAATGTCAAATCGGCGAAGATGGGACACATCAAGATGTCGGGAGCATTCCTCACCTCGAAAGTCACGGAAAAATATGTTCCCGTGACCGACAACAAGACACTCCAGAAAATTTTCGAGAAAATAGAGTCAGTCAAGGTAAATGAAGAAGGCAAAATCGCACTCGAAATGGTCAAATCGGACAGCGACGACCGCAAAGCGAAAAAATGACGGAGCGCCTTTGAAATAAGGACAGTTTTTGAAATGTTACGGCGGTAAAAGATGATATCCAAGAAAAGCATCGAAAATCTCTACCCCTATGAGTCGAAGTTCATAAAGCTCGGCTCCTACAACCTTCATTATCTGGATGAGGGCAAGGGCAATGTGATACTGATGCTCCATGACTGTCCAATGTGGTCTTTCGAGTTCAGATTCCTGATAAAGGAATTTTCCGCGACTCACAGGGTGATAGCGGTCGACCTCATGGGATTCGGTCTTTCGGACAAACCGCCCCACTATGATTTCAAGCTCGAAAATCATATCGACAACATTGAGCGCATAGTGAACCATCTTGATCTTACAGACATAACGCTGGCAGGACACGGCTGGGGTTGCACGGCCGGACTTGGCTTCGCAGTGCGCAATACGCACAAAGTGAAAGCATTTTCAATCATAAACGGCACCGCGTTTTCAACATTCAAATTGCCGCTGAGGATGAGAATAGGCAGAGTCCCATGGGTCGCCGGCAAATTCGACATTCCGCTTAGGCTTTACAAGCTTGACTGCAGGCGAGCCATGCCTTCCGACGTGGCTGAAGCCTATCTCCTGCCCTACACGGAAACAGGCGCCGAAATACCGATGTACAAGTTCCTCGAAGACATTCCTTGCAGTCCCGAGGCTGATTCAACCGACACCATACTGGAAATTGAAACTGGACTGTGGCTTTTCAAGCATTACCCGATATGCATAATATGGGGAATGAAAGACTGGCTGTTTCCTCCGAAAATCCTGAAGAAATGGATGGCGGCATACCCGGACGCGGAAGTCCATAAATTCGACAAGGCAGGCAGGTTCATCATGGAGGACGCTCCCCTTGAAATATCAAACATACTGAAGAATTTCTTCTCAAAGCACAATATCTGAGATTTTTTATGAAAGACGATGCAATACAGCTTGAAATGAATTTTGAAGGCGAATCCGGCAACAGATTCAAAAACCGTCTCGACAACGGCTCGTTCCAAATACTTGTCGAACTGAACTGTCCGTCTTCGGAAACAAAGACCGCCGATGCCGTTTCCAGATACGCGGAAATAGAATACCTCGTATCGGCACAGAAGAAATTTCCTGCAGGGCTCTCATTCAACGACAGATACAAGTATCAGGAAACCGTCAACACCGTGAATTTCGCCGCCGGGCTCTGCAAGACCGGACGAGACTGCCATGTATTCTGCCTCAGCGGCAGGGACAGGACGCCGGATCAGCTGATGGATGCCGTTTCAGGCGCAATGGCAGAGGGCTTCAAGAACTTCATTTCCGTATCCGGCGAGACCGTCCACGGAGAAAACGCAAAGCAGACTTCCGCACGCCTCTTCACCGAGAGTGTCCATACGATAAAAAACGTGTCGGAAAAATACAGCGAAAAAACAATGATCGGATGCGTCACAAATCCGTTCAAATACACGCCGTGCGACTCGTTCACCCAGTATTTCAAGCTGGTCAAGAAAATAAATCTCGGCGCCTCGTTCATAATCTCCCAGTTCGGATGGGACATGCTGAAACTTCAGGAACTGAGGTGGAATCTATACCGCAGGTCGCTCCATGTGCCGTCGATAGCGCGCTTCATGATGCTGACACCCGACAAAGCCGAGGAAATATGCTCGGGAAAGCATCCCGGCGTCCATATATCACCCGATTTCCAGGCGGGTCTCCGCAGGGAAATGATGCACTCGCTGGCACAGTTCGAGGCGGCGCAGTGGCGCAGACTCCAGATACACGCGGCAGGCGCAAAACTTCTGGGATACAGCGGCCTCCAGCTTGCGGGCATCGACAGGGCAGACCAGCTCAACACGGCATTCAACCGCATAGCCGAAGCCCTTAACGAATTCCAGTCATTCGAGGACTGGCGCGACGCATACACCGAATACTATTCCAGGATGGAAATGGCTCCGTATCCGTATCGTTTCTACCTTTTCGACGAGCTCTTCACAAAAGCGCATCCCGCTGAACTTCCCAAGATGCGCAATGCGGTGATTCCTCCCTACAAAGGCTGGGAAATGCTCAATTACAAACTCTCAAAAGCGCTCTTCTCCCACGCATACGAACTTCCCGCAACGGAACGGAGACTCACCAAAAAACTGCTGGCGTCATGCAGGTCATGCCCGAAATGCAGACTCCCGCT
>CAZHPP010000606.1:0-2420 GCA_964534535.1 uncultured Victivallales bacterium
CCAACCGCACCATCATGCAGGCCGTGCTTTCCGATTCCGACCTCGCTCTCGTCGACCGCAACTGCCACAAGTCCATCGAACAGGGGCTGATCCTTTCCGGCGCAAAGCCCGTCTACATGATCCCCACCCGCAACCGCTACGGCATCATCGGCCCCATCCGCGCTTCCGAAATGACGCCCGAGGCCCTCAGGAAGAAGATCGACTCCTCACCCCTCGTGAAGGACAAGTCCCTGCGCCCGAAATACGCCGTCGTCACAAACTGCACCTATGACGGCGTCTGCTACAATGCTGCCAAGGCCGAACTCCTGCTCGACAGGCTCACCGACCACATCCATTTCGACGAGGCCTGGTACGGCTATGCCCGCTTCAACCCCGTCTACCGCGACCATTACGCCATGCGCGGCGATCCCGCCGACCACACCGGCGCGACCGTCTACGCCACGCATTCCACGCACAAGCTCCTGAACGCCCTTTCCCAGGCCTCCTGGATTCATGTGCGCAAAGGCCGCTCCTATATCGATTTCGACCGCTTCAACCAGGCGTACATGCTCCACGCCACCACTTCCCCGCTCTATGCGATCTGCGCTTCGAACGACATTTCCACGGAAATGATGTACCGCGGCGGAGAGTCTCTCACGCGGGAAGTGATCGAGGAAGCGGTCGACTTCCGTCAGGCCGTCGCCCGGATCGAACGCGAATGTTCGCGCAAAGGCTCTTGGTTCTTCACGCCGTGGAACGCGCCTTCCGTGACCGACCATTCCTCCGGAAAAACCTACGAATTCGCCGACGCCCCGCGCGAACTCCTCATCACCGACCAGCGCTGCTGGCGGCTGGAGGACGGCGACACCTGGCACGGGTTCTCCGGCCTCGGCGACAACTGGGCCATGCTCGACCCCGTCAAGGTGAGCATCCTCGCCCCCGGCATGGGCGACGACGGCAGAATTCTCGACCGCGGCGTCCCGGCGGCCCTGGTTTCCTACTATCTCTATCAGGAGGGAATCGTCCCGACGCGCACCACCGATTTCCAGATCATGTTCCTGTTTTCGATGGGGATCACGAAGGGCAAATGGGGAACGCTCCTCAACACGCTCCTGAACTTCAAGAAGTTCTATGATTCGGACAAGCCCGTCTCGGAAGTCCTGCCCGGACTGGCCGCGTCGTTTCCGGACATGTACGGCAGCATCGGGCTGCGGACTCTGGGCGACGGCATGTTCGACTACCTGCGGAAGAACAATCCGGGCGAAGCGCTGAACAAGGCGTTCGAGAGCATTCCGGAGCCTGTGCTTTCGCCGCGCGAGGCCTACATGAAGATCGTGAAGGGCGAAACGGAGTTCGTTTCTTCCGACCGGATGGCCGGACGCATCACGGCGAATTCGATCATTCCGTATCCGCCGGGGATTCCGATGCTGATGTCGGGCGAGCGGTTCGGCACGGCGGATTGTCCGCAGATCAAGTATCTTCACGCTCTGGAGGCCTGGGGACGCGAGTTTCCCGGCTTTGAGCATGTCACGGAAGGCGCCAAGGTGGTCGACGGCAAATTCTGCGTGCTCTGTGTGAAGGAGTGATTTCGCTCCGAAGCGAATCACAGGATCACAGATGGGAAAGAGCCTCCGGACTTCCGACCCGGGGGCTCTCTTTGTTATTCGGCTCTGTTCTGCATGATGACTGATTTTAATGCATTTCCCAATGGGCTGCTCGCCCCTTGAACCCTCGGCAGGACTCAGCGGAGCCCCGCACCCTGCGCAAAAATTCAATTTTTGCGCTCGTTTTTTTGTCGACGCCTATCGACCGGGGGGCAAACCTCCGTTCTTCCCCATGGACCCACGAATCCATGAAAAAAACAGTCAACGCTCAGTACACAGCCTTTGATTCCTTCGGAAGCGGTCATTCCGCGCTTTTCAGACGGGCGGGAAAGTCGATCTTCTCCGCATAATATCCCGGGAAGGATTTGAGCTTCAGGAAAAGATAGATCATGGTGCGGCCGTTCTCCCGGTCGAACACATAGCCGCTGCCGCGCGAACGCATCTCATGCCAGATCCGCTCGTTTTCAAACTTCTGCAGCTGAGGAGTCCCGGAAACGGCACAGTAAATCTTCTCGTTGACCTTCCCGATCAGGATTGTGCCGTCGTCATAGATCAGATATTTGTCGCAGACCCTCTCATTTCCGCGCGAATTCACAAAATCGGAAAGCGACTTCAGGGAAACATCCGCGCCGATCGCCCCGCACATTTTCCCGTCCGGCCCGAAGAACGGGGTCTGGCATGCAATCATGAACCCCTGCTTCCGGGTGTCAAAATAAGTCGGCAGGACCCAGAACGACTCCTTCTTCAGACGGCATCCGCGGTACCAGGGCCTCTTCCGCGCATCGAACTCGTCGGAATAGCCTCCGGCGCACGGGAAACTGATGCTGATTCCGTTCT
>CAZHPP010000607.1:0-2418 GCA_964534535.1 uncultured Victivallales bacterium
GGCGATGCAGCTCTACGCCCTCGCCACCGGTTCCGCGCTGACCGGCGCGCTGTTCTTTGAACCGCACCAGGACATGTTCTCCCTGCTCTTCGTTCAGGACAGGGCGCTTCTTCCGAACGCGGACCAGGTCCGCAAGACCTTCCGCACCCATGCGCTTTCGGACATTTCCGACTCGAAGCTGAAAGACCTCATCCAGTCGCTTCTGGTTCCGAACTGTCTGACGCTGGAAGCGTTCACGCAGTGGTGGTCGGCCGCGCCGGTGAAGACGGTCGCCTCCGCCGAGCGCCAGGTGTGGGACGCACGCAGCATCCTGGAACTTTACACTCTGCTTTCCCCCCACGCCGAAACGGGGCTCAAGCTGGAACAGGAACAGGTCGACAAACTGGCAAAGCTGTTCGGACGCCAGCGCACATACATGACGCCGAAAGACGTCACCATGCTCTCCGACTGCATCGGAATTTTTGCGCTTCAGAACTCCGACGAAGACATAAAAAAGATGTTCACGGCGCTCCGCGGCAGGATTCCGTTCTGGCCGGCGGACATTTCCAAGGCGGCGGTTTCCAAGAACCTGGAAGTCTGGGGCCACCTTTCGATGAAGCTGCTGGCTCCGTTCGTGCGCGCCACGGCGCTGCTTTACACGCCGGAAGAGCTGGCGAAATTCGCCCTGCTGCTTCCGCTGCGCTCGCTCACGACCGTCCTTGAAAAAGTGAACGTGAAGGACCTCGCTTCCGCGATCTTCGGATCGCATGTGCTTTCCAGCGACATTCTGCTGTATCTCTGGAAGAACAATTCCAGACTTCCGAAGAACCTCACCTCCATGGTGGACATGGAGCATGTGGCCTCCGCCATTTCCGAGGAGAACCTGCCCAAGGAATGGGCCGCGGCCGAACGCGAACTCAAGCGCGCCCTGTTCGAAAAGCAGGACTTTCAGAAATTCGTCATTGAAAATGCCGACGGCGACATGCCGTCGATCGTCGACGCACTCCAGAAGGTCCGCACCTTCCAGCCCGGCGAATGCCAGAGCCTGATGGTCAAACTTTCGCACCACTCGGACGAACTCCGCGAGCACATCGAGGCCGAAGGCCGCAAGATCATGGGCGACGTCAGCCAGGGTCAGAGCCAGGCCGAAATTCCCATTTCCTCCTCCAGTTCCGTTTCCAAGCTCCAGAAGGAGCTCGACAACATCATCAACGTCCAGATCCCCGACAACGTCAAGGCGATCGCGCACGCCAGAAGCTTCGGCGACTTCCGCGAAAACGCCGAATACGACGCCGCCAAGGACCGCAGGCGCTTCCTTCACAAACGCCGTGCCCAGCTCGAACAGACCATCGGCTCCGTCCAGGCGACCGACTTCAAGAACGTCGAAGTCGGCGACCGGATCGTGCTCGGATGCGCCGTCACGCTTGCAGACGCCGCCGGCAAAGACGCCGAATACTACATCCTCGGCGCGTTCGACGGCGATCCCGACAAGAACCGGGTTCCCTACAACGCGGAGCGCGGCAAGGCGCTTCTCGGCGCAAAGAAGGGCGACTCCGTCACCCTGCCCGACGGCAAATGCACCGTCGTCAGGATCGGACACCTTCCCGCGGAACTCGTCAAAGAGCTTTCCGAAGAGGCATAAGCCGGAAACATGTGGGAAAGACTCCCAGACTGGGACGACTCCGGCCGCCTGCAGAACGGCGTCTTTCTCCGCACTGTGTTCTGCCGCGTCCCGGCGCTTGCCGGGAAAAAGCTCCTGTTCGTCACGGACACCCATTTCCGTGCGGAAACCGTGCATTCCGTCGGCTTCGGACTGGATGATCTTTCCTGGACCGGCGTGGATTGGATCGGTTCCGTGCTGAAACAGCTGTGCGCTGAACTCCGGCCTGAATTTCTTGTCTTCGGCGGCGACCTGGCGTCCCATGCTTCCATGCTCGGTCCGGCATTCGACGTGTTCGAAAAACTCGAATCCCCGTGCAAGATCGCAGTCTACGGGAACTGGGACAAGCGCCGGCGCACGTGGATGCCCTTTGCAAGGCTCGAATCGGCCTGGCGCAAAGCCGGATTCCATCTGCTCGTGAACGAATCGTTCGAATGCGAAGGAATCGGGTTCACAGGGCTCGACGACTTCAAGATGGGGTTCCCGGAACTTCCGCGGCTCACGGGGACTCCCTCATTCCGCTGCCTTGTTTCCCACAACCCCGACGGCGCCGTCATGTTTTCCGAACGGGAACTTGCGCCGTTCCGCCTGATTCTGTGCGGACATACGCACGGCGGACAGTTCCGCGTGCCGGGATTCGGCGCGCTGAAAACATCTTCCGTCCACTGGAAGCGGTTCGAATACGGGCTTTACCGGACTGGTTCCGGCACGCCCCTAGCTGTCTCCTCCGGGATGGGCACAACCTTTCTGGCGAAGAGGATCGGGTGTCCTCCGGACAC
>CAZHPP010000608.1:0-2410 GCA_964534535.1 uncultured Victivallales bacterium
TTCCTTTGACGATCCTGAGAACACGACTTCGCTGTTCTATTATGGAAAAGACTGGAGGAAAATCCTGGCCGGGCTCAATGCGCGATAAGCGACTGACCTTGTTTTTTTATTCTTGATGTGTACTGAACGTTGACTGTTTTTTCAGGGATTCGGGGGCCCAGGGGGAAAAACGTAGGTTTGCCCCCTGGTCGACAGGTGGTCGAAAAAAAGCTCGCGCAAAAAAATGATTTTTTTGCGCAGGGTGCAGGGCTCTTTGAGTCCTGCCGAGGGTTCAAGGGGCGAGCAGCCCATTGAAAATACATTAAAAATCAGTCATCATGCAGAACAGAGCCTTATTCTTTCTTCTGTTCCGGCGGGATCCGTGTCATGGGGAGCAGGAAAAACACCGCCCCGACCAGTCCGTTGAACACCAGCGCCGCCGTATAGACCACGGCCGCAACCGCAGCGGCGCCGTCATCCGCGCCCCACGCCTTGAAAAGTTCGCTCGCCATGATGTCCCGCCAGCCGACTCCGCCGGGCGTTCCGGGAATGACGGCCGCCGTATTGCCGAGCGAAGCCGCCGCGATCACATGTCCGATCGCGGGAGAATGTTCCGTCAGCGAATAGAGCGGAATCGCGAACGCCCCGATCATCAGCGGATTGATGACGAATGCGGAAAAAAGCGTCATGGCGACCAGCGTCTTCCAGCTGCCGCGGTAGTCCGAAACCGAATGGATGATTCTTCCCAGCGCGCCGTGGAGAATCCGGTCGCCGAATCCGATCAGCGCTGCCAGCGGCTTCCAGCGGAAGATGAAGTCCTGGAAGAATGCGACCGCCGCCACGGAAAGTCCCGCGGCATTCACGATCGCAAGAACGATCACCGTGGTCTTCAGCCAGCCGTTCTGGAACCGGAGAATTTCAGGAAGATACCACAGAACGCCGCAGAGCGTGATCGTGAAGAGCCCGGCCATGCCGATGATGCGGTCGACGAGGATTGAAACGGCGGCTTCGACTTTTGTTCCTTTCGGCATGACGGCCGCAAGGAGTCCGGCCTTGAGAACGTCCCCGCCGACGGAACCGCCGGGCAGGAAGAAGTTCGCGCAGCAGCCCTGATAGGTCAGGATGAAAAGCCTTCCGAAGGAGACCTTGATGTTCCGGCTGTCGATCAGGAATTTCCAGCGCAGCGCGGTCGCGGTTGCCTGGACGAAGAGGCACAGCACGGCGGCCGCCAGCACGAGCGGACTCAGCTTGGCAAAGGCTTCCCTGATCTTGCTTCCGGCGCTGCAGATGACGATTGCCACCAGCGCGGCGGCGAGCAGGAACTTCAGCGCAAACTTCAGGATCGTGACTGTGCGGGAGGACGGGGGCTTTCCGTTATCCATTCGACCCCTTGCGCCGGCCGCCGCAGATGCGGGCGTCGGCGTCTTCCAGAGTCATGAGGCAGTGCGGAAGTTCCGGATCAATCGCGCGCACGAATTTCTCGAGCTTCTCCTCGTGGTCGATGAACTCCACGATGATCGGGTGGTTCAGGTGGTAGTCGACGAGCTCCGGCTCCTGGACCGGATTCCCGGAACAGTAGCCGCCGATTCCGCGCAGAACGGTGGCTCCGGCGAGCCCTTCGGCGCACGCGCGCTGGACCAGCCACTCGCAGAGCGGCTGCCCGTCCACATGGTCCTTTTCAGACGTGTAAATCTGAAGCCGTTTGAGTTTGCATTTGAACAGTTCCGACATGCGGCGCCTCCTTTGGGTGGAAATTAAAGGGATTCGCGGTTCTTTGCCCATTCCCGGATGTCTTTTTCGAGCTTGGCGCGGCCGGGGCCCGTGACGGCTTCGGCGAAGATCCGGAAATAGCCTTCGATGATTTCATGAAGCGTGTTCAGCGCCTCCACGCGTTCGGTGAAGACGTTCTGCGGATCGGTCTCCTCGCCTTCCGGAAGACTTACGCCGCTGAATGTGAACTTGTCGGCGTCGAACGTGAAGCTCCAGACGTCCTTGCCGAGCGCGACGAGGAGTTTGGCCTTCTTGAGCTTCTTGCCGACGTCGAGCGCGGCCTTGGCCTCCGCGGAGAGCTGCGGACAGCCCTTCTTGACGACGCTTTCCTCTGCGCCCTGGGCCTCGGCGGAATAGCCGAACACCAGCGGACCTTCGATCCCGAGCTGGAACACGTTTTCCCCGATCTTGAGTTCGCCGCCGTTCACTTCCGAGTGGAACCACAGCCATGTGAGAAAGTCGCGGCCGGGCGTGATTTCCGTATCCGCGCCGTTGTTGCGGGAGGTGAACCGGATCGACGGCAGCTGGTTCGATTCCTCCTTGAAAATCTTCAGCATGAGTTCATTCACGTTGACCGGAACGGGCTCCACGCCCAGTTCCTTGTGAAACGCCTCGATCACGTTGTCGCAGACTTTGAGCGACGCAGCGGCGATGTACGCCA
>CAZHPP010000609.1:0-2381 GCA_964534535.1 uncultured Victivallales bacterium
TGAAACACCCGTTGCGGACGTGCGGAGAATCATGACGAAGCTGCTGGCGGCGAAGGCATCCGACGAGCTCGGAAGCCAGCTGGTGCTCCCCCTCGATGGCACCTATTCGCAGGACAATGCGCCCGAAACGGAAACTGTACTCAACCGCGCCGCTACCCAGCTGCCGGAAGAGACTCGCTGGAACGTGAAACGCCGTCTCGAACTCCTTCACGAGGCCGCCGCGCTGATGTCCGAATACGAACGCACGTTCGAACTCGTGTTCGACGGCTCCGAAATCGTCGGCGGGGCGCCTTCCGGCGACGAACGGCTCGTGCGCGTTCCCGTTCCGCCCGATACGCCGGTCATCCAGGGCGACGTGATCGTCGTGCGCGAAAAATCCACGCAGAAGCCGTCCGGAATGTTCACGGCCGACTTTTTCGACCGCGAACGGATCGTTGGGCGGATGCGTCTTTACGACGGATTCACCCGTCCGTTCGAATCGTACGACGGCGTGCTCCAGCGCGGGCCTTCGCCGATGATCCGGGATATGCTGGGCGGTCTGGAAGAGACGTTCGAAAGTTCGCCGGAAATCCTTCAGAAATCGGCGGCGGGAGCGATCCTGGGGGCGTGTCCGGCCGTCTTCGACCTTCAGAAATACGAAAGCGATACCGCCGATCCTTCGCTGAATCCCTCTCAGGATCTGGCTCTGGCGGCGGTGCGGCGTCCGATCAACCGGCTGGTGCTGATCCAGGGGCCTCCCGGAACCGGCAAGACCCATGTACTCGAACGGATGCTGCGCGACCTTTCCGCCGCCGGAAAACGGATTCTGATGACCGCGCCTTCCCATGCGGCGATCGACAATCTCTGCCGGAGGATTCCGGACCTGCCGTATCTCCGGCTTGGAAAACATTCGGACAGCATTGCGCCGGATATCTGCGAGACACACTGGATCGGCACCGCGGAAATTCACCGCGCCATGCGCAAGCGCTGTCCGGAAAACGTGCGCGGGCTCATTTTTGCGGGGACTCCGGCCGCCCTCCTGAAGGACCGTTCGGTTGCAGGCGACATCGCCGCGCTGGGGCCGTTCGACGTGATCCTCTTCGACGAGGCCGGAATGTCCGGACTCGAGGAAGTCATTCTCTGCGCGGCGATGGCGCGGCGCGCGGTATTTCTGGGCGACCACAAGCAGCTGCCGCCGTTCCCGAAGCCGAAAGTCGTGCTCGACCGGCTATCCGGACTGGCGGAATCGGACCGCGCGCTGTTTTCCATGAGCGCTCTCGAATGGCTGATCTCGGCGCGGGGAGCGCCCGCCGTGGTGCTGAACGTTTCCTACCGCTGCCAGAATCCGCGCCTGCTGCGGTTTGCCTCCAATGTGTTCTACGGCGCGGGAATCCTGCCCGACCGCCACGCCGAATACTACCGTCTGCCGATCACCGAACGCGGACGCAAGTTCCCGCGGTCCACGCTCGAATGGGTTTCCACTTCCGCCTGCCGGAACCGTTATGAGGAGATGATCTTCGGAACGGGGTTCATCGACATCCGGAACCGGCTGGAGGCACGCGTCTGCGCCGGAGTCTTTGAGGAGAAGCTCAGGCGGTTCCCGCTCGACGAGATCAGCGTGATCACGCCGTACCGCGGCCAGACCTCCGAAATCCGCAAGATTCTTGCGCATCTGCTGAAGGGAAAAGTCCCCGGAAAAAAACTTTACAGCTATCTCCTGACGCATGTGGCCACGGTCGACAGCTTCCAGGGCGGCGAAAGCGACGCCGTGATCATCAGCTATGTGCGCTCGAATGCGCTGGAGACGGTGGGATTTTCCGACCAGCCGAACCGCGTGAATGTGGCATATACGCGTTGCCGCCGCGAACTCACCGTGATCGGAGACCTGGATTTTCTGCGGCGCAACGGCCGCGAAGGAATTTTCGAGCGCATGGAGCATGCGTTCAAGCTGGACGGCGTGATTTCCTCCGCGCTCGACCGGTTCCCGGTCAGCGTGATGGAGCCGGAACGCGAACCGGAACGGAAACAGACCGAACCGGCGCCGGAGACGGAACAGTATTACCAGCCGTCTCTGCTCTGATCCTGAACCGCAATTTCAATGCGGCTGTCCCGATCTCAGCAGACTTTGAGATCCGAAAGCGCAAAACGGCTGTTTTCAAATTCGATTTTCAATTCATCCGCATCGACCGGAGAAAAGTCGAGAGTCATGCCTTTGACAGCGCTCAAAAATCTCTATTTTGAACCCGCCGTCCCTGTCCTGCGGCACGCTCAGCGCAATGGCGTCTGCATGGGTATGCAGAAACCGGCTGTAATACCCGGCACGATATACCCTTGCGCTCTCCAGTACGCTCATAAGCATCCGCATTCAGGTCATTGCTCATCTCCGCATTCATGATCTCCCG
>CAZHPP010000610.1:0-2381 GCA_964534535.1 uncultured Victivallales bacterium
TGGATGACGGAATGTCTTTCGGATACCTCGCCCCTTGGGGCGGGGTAATTCATTATAAGATACTTGCAATTCACGATATATAGCCATTCTTGGAATATGAGACATCAATAACAAAAATAACCTTACACTCAGTTTTACGCGGCACATCTTGTCAATCTCAGCTGACTGGACTTTGATGATTCCCGCTTTCCGGAAATCAGACGGAGCGGCGCTGTGCCTCTTTTCATGCGGACCTCCTTCTGTCTTGTTACATCTTGAATTCAAACGTGTCCGGTGCCGTTCAGATGCCGCTGCAGCTTCATTCCCGTCGGGGAAACTCAGCGGAGCAGTTCTTCCGCAAGGTATCGCTCATATCCCGGCAGGTCGTCCCATCCGGCAGCGACGCAGAACTCGCGCCCGGCAGGGTCAATGACGGTGAATCCGCCGCTGCTGACGGAAAGATGCAGTTTTTCCATGCGGAGAAATTTCATGTCATGGGCAAGGTGGACTGCGACGGTGTCGAAAAGGATGGAGCTTTCGAGCGGTTCTCCGGAGAGATTCATCTGTCTGCGCCAGAGAGGATATCCTTCTCTGATCGGCGCAAGCCGCGGGGAGACGGAATGGAAAACTCTGCGGAACTCTTCTCCGCGCAGCCGGATGGTTCCGCAGCTGTCCAGCGGAGTGAGGCGCGCCTCAAGCCATGGCGCGGCAAAGAGCTTCTGCGCTGCCGGAATGTCGCTGACGACATTATATTCCGCAACGGTTCCCTCCTCGTTTTCATATTTGCGGCGGATGCTGCCGAACATGCCGGTGAAACGGATATGCCGCGCGATCTCCGGCGCAGCGTCAAGCGCGGCCGCAAGCGCCGGCGCCGGACCGATGCTGATCAGGGTGACCGGCCGAGCGGAGCTGCGGACGATTTCGATGAGCCGGGCGGCGCCGTTTTCGGAGATGATGCCTCGATGGCGTTCCAGCTCGCCGCCGTCAAGCCATTTCGTCATGGTGGAATCGGCCGAGGTGTTCTTTCCGAGGGCGATTTCCACGTCGCTCCGTCCCGATGCCGCCAGCGTTTTTGCCGCAAGCGCGGCGCGGTAGCGGACATCTCCGGTATCAACGAGAACAAGTTTCATGTCCCACCACGGCTCTCCGGCAAGCATGACAAGCGCCCAGGTGTCGTCAAAGTCCGTGCCGATGTCGGTATGCAGAATGACTGGGATTTTCGGATTGTCCATAAAGATGTTCTTCCCATGTTTCATCGTTTGAAAATTTGCTGTCCTGTCTTTATATTATACAATAAAAGCCCATATTCCGCAAGAGCATCGGGGAGGATTAAAAGATGATTGATCAGGATAAAAGGATGATTTTCCCCGGTGCATGCCGTCTGCTGCTCGCGAACGAATTCGAGGACGGGCACAACGTGCGGTTTCATTCGCACGAAGGAGCGGAACTGATCTTCGTGGAGAGCGGTTCCTGCACAGTCGAGATGAATTCCGCGTCGTTCGCCGGGCAGCCGGGCAGTCTGTTCTTTATCCCGAAGGGCGTTCCGCACAACCAGATCAACTTCGGCATGGTGCGGGACATCTATTGCGTGTATCGCGCGGAGCAGGCATGGGAAAATCGTTCCGGAGTCATAGATTTTCATCGGGATTACCTGCTGGAGGAATGGCTGTCCCATCTGATCCTTCTGGCGGAAAGATTTGAATTCGACCAGGGGAGCGTTCTTCTCGCCGCCCTGCTGATGCGGATCGGAAGGCTGGAAAAGGAGGAACAGTCCTTCGGACGCGACGACCCTGCAGGGATTGCACGGCGCTTCCTGGAGAGTCATTACGGCGACATTGACCTCTCTCTGGAGCGGACAGCCCGCGTCGCCGGGGTCAGCGCGAGCCATCTGAAGGCATTGTTCCGGGAACGCTTCGGCGCGGGAGTGATGCATTATGCCGCGTCGCTCCGGATGCGGCGGGCGGAACAGCTGCTCCGCAACCCGTATCTTTCCATTGCGGAGGCGGCCTGGCGCTGCGGTTATTCCGACCCCGATTACTTTGCACGTGCCTTCCGTCTGGCGCACGGAGTCTCTCCGAGCACGTTCCGGGCGGACGGCCGATGGAATACCGAGCAGGGTGCGGATTCCCCGTGAATCATGTCTGCCGATGCAGAGCCTTTCTTGCAGGATTGCGGCGTTTCGGAACGGGGAGAAGAGGGAAAATGGGAAAACGGGGCGTAAGCCGGATTCTGTAACTTTCCTTTCGAAAAGCGGCGGTCATCTGTCTGAGCGGCCAGAACCCGGAATTCAAACGCCGCGAGCAGCGGCTCATTCCCTATTTGGCCTTGCTCCGGGATGGGTTTGCCGTGCCGGTGTGCTCTCGCAGCACCGCGGCGGGCTCTTGCCCCGCCATTTCACCCTT
>CAZHPP010000611.1:0-2372 GCA_964534535.1 uncultured Victivallales bacterium
GAAAAAAGCGCCCCGATCTTGCCTTCGAGTCCGTCCATGCCGGGGAACGCCTGTTATTTCCGGAAGAGTTCGCCGACGTTCGGCGTGGCGCGTTCGGCTTCGGAAATTTCCAGCAGTTCGCGCTTCGTGAAATGGAAGATTCCGGCAAAAATGTTCATCGGGAAGGACTGGATTCCGGTGTTGTAGTCGGTGACGGCCGCGTTGTAGGAGCGGCGGGCGGCGGAAAGCTGTTCCTCCACCTCGTTCAGCGAACGGTTCAGCTGAAGGAAGGAGTCGCTCGCCTTGAGCTCAGGATAGTTTTCGACCTGGACGAGGATGTTCCGCATCATGCCGGAAAGCGCGCCGTCGAGCTCCACCCGCTTTTCCGGCGGAAGATCCGGTTTGACCGCCTCCGCGCGGAGCGATGCGATCTTCGTGAGCGTCTCGCTTTCGTGCTTCATATAGGCCTGGACGGAGGAGACGAGATTCGGGATGAGGTCGCAGCGTTTCTTCAGCTGGGTGTCGATCATGGCAAAGGCGTTGTCGACCTGATTGCGCTTGGCCACCAGGGTGTTGTACGCGGCAATCACGATGAAGATGACAATCGCCGCCGCGATGAGTACAGCGACATACTGCATAACATCCGCTCCTTCTTCTTGGTTTCCTGTACTCTAGCACAGTAAAAATCAAAAATCAACCCGAAAATGAAAAAATCCGGAAAAATGACTTTCCGGCTTGAAACATCCGCGAAAGCGTCTATAATTACCAATGGAGGCACCTCGAGGAAGAGAGCTTCCGATCCGTTCAACTTTTTAAGCAAGGAGAAGACAGGTATGGAAATCATCGTAAGCGCCCGTCATTTCACACTGACAGATGCAATCAGGAATTTCTCGGAAACGTCCGTAACAGGAGCGTTTCAGGACCTTGCGCTCAAGGTCGGGACCGTCAAGGTTGCGCTTGACATTCAGAAGAGCATTCACTCGTGCACCATCACGGCGGCAGTGAAGAACTCCTCGATCACAGCTTCCGCGGAAACGGTCGGCGACATGAACAAGTCCATTGCCGACGCAGCCGAAAAGCTGCGCGTCCAGGCCAAGAAGATGATCGAAAAGCGCCACGATCACCGCGACCGCGAAACGCTCAAGGACCTTCCGGTCAAAGACGAGGAAAAGAAGGAAGAATAATCCGGCTTTTTCAGAAACGGGAGCCCGCGCACGGCATCGAAACCGTGCGCGGGCTTTTTTTATGTCCAAAAATGTCCGAACGGCTTTACCTTCCGGTCGCCATTCTTTCGTGGTTGAGGGAGTCCTGCATATGCCGCAGGACTTCCGTGAAAACATCAAGTTTTTCTTTCGGCATTCCCTGCGTCAGTTTTTCCAGCATCATGCTGAACGAACGGTCCAGTTCCTGCTTGAGCTTCAGACTTCCCGGGGAAAGGCGGATCCGGACCACGCGCCGGTCGCGCCGGTCCGGGACACGGACCAGGTGCCCGTGCTTTTCCAGGGAATCCACCAGCTGTGAAACGCCGCCCGGCGTAATTCCCAGTTCCGATGCAATGTCCTTCAGCATGATCGAACCGTTCGGACTCAGCACCACGCACCCGAGGATCCGGGCCTGTGCCGCCGTAATCTTCGGCTTCGCGATCGTATCCATCATCTGCCGGTGATAATGCCGGATTCCCTCAAATGTCTGGAACATCAGATTCCATGTTGTTTCGGATTCCATATAATTACAATCCCTTAAATTAAGTGTTTCCTTAAGATTTAGTTACTAATATAGCATGCGGAGACAGGATGTCAAGACCGATTCGATAAAAAAATATTTGGCTGTGTACGAAACGTTGACTGTTCTTTTCAGGGATTCGGAGGCAGTGAAACGGAGGTTTGCCCTCCCCCTGGTCGACAGGTGTCGATAGAAAAACGAGCGCAAAAAATTGAATTTTTTGCGCAGGGTGCAGGGCTCTTTGAGTCCTGCCGAGGGTTCAAGGGGCGAGCAGCCCATTGGAAATGCATTAAAATCAGTCATCACGCAGAACATAGCCTAACATTTTCGGGAAAATCAACAGCCCCGGAATGCAGCGCACATGACCATACATAAAAGAACTCCGGAACAGTGAAACGCGGTTCCGGAGTTCTGATTTCAATCGGGAAGAATTACTTCTTGGGAGCCTTGTCATTCTTCTGCAGAATGCCGGCGGCAAGAAGCTTGTCGATCAGCTGCTGCATGGAATTGAAAGCGCCCAGGAATCCCTGCGGAGGCATGATGATGCGCATGCTGGGAGCCGGAGTCGGCGCCTTGCCGTCTTCGGTGGGCTGAAGAGTAACGAAGTCAAAGCGGACCATGCCGCCCGCAAAGTGAATCTGGCCGATGCCGTCCGCGAAAATTTCTTTTTT
>CAZHPP010000612.1:0-2372 GCA_964534535.1 uncultured Victivallales bacterium
TTTCCACTTTTATACATTGCTGCACGCCTGAAAATACTTTTGGCAGGCATATCGAGGGGGAATCCCGTACATGTCATTGAAAACTTTGTGTGAAACAGGTGTCGGAAAGCGCGGACGCCCGGGATTTTTTCAAAAAAGGCTTGTATTTTCCTGTTCCCGTGGTATATTGACAGAACCCATTCGGAGAGATGCCTGAGCGGCCGAAAGGAACGGTTTGCTAAACCGTCGTACGGGTTAAACCGTACCGGGAGTTCGAATCTCCCTCTCTCCGCCATTCTTTTTGCACCCCCCAGAATCTAAGACGTTGAGAGACTACGTTCTCAAATCGCTAAAACCCGTTGACGTAAAGGGTTTTACGACATTTTCCAGCTTGTGTTTGAAACACACTCAGAATCCAATTCCAGAGCAATTTTCAGAAAAATCCGCCCCCTTCAGTCTGAGATTCTGAGAATCCTGACACTCTTTCAAAAACGTGAGAGACTACGTAAGCCGTTCATAATAAGCACAAATGCGTTTTTGTAGTCTATCAAGCCAGTACCCGCATAAAAACTCGCTCCGAGCGGGATAAAAACCCGTGATAGAGTTGCGGTACGGTTTGAGGCTGACGTACTCTATCATGGTATGTTTTCAGACTGGGTGTCCGTTTGAAAACACGACCGAGTTTTTTTCCGGTACGGACAGTCTATTATGATAGACTTGCCATAGTTTCAACTCAAAAATGCTCGTAGTCTATCATGGAAAAATGACCGCAAAAAAACTCTCCTGCCATTTTTCATGGATGCAAATTTATTCTGAAAGCATAGTCTGATAGACTTGATGCAATACGAAAATAGCCTCCCCCGATGCCTGTCGGAGGAGGCTGTAGATTTGTGTGAAATTATCGCTCAGGGAATCCGTATAAACGGCGCTGCTCGTTCCAGTCTTCCGGAATGGGCTTGGAGGTAATCCGGCTGTAGGATAATCCGTCCGGCTCGGTTCCTGCGAGAATGGATTCGATGATGTCCGGCGCGAGGGTGTTCAGCGACAAGGTTCTGACCATATTCGATGTTTTTATTCCGAGCTTGGCTGCAAGATCGGTCAGATTGTTCGCTTCACCATTGATCAGCATTTCCGTCCATCTCCGCGCATTCAGAATGTTGCGGAGGAGCGAAGTCTGCTTCAGCCGCTCCGCACCCGGTGCGGGAATCATGATCCGGCGGTGTCCCTCGATTTTCTTTGAATCCAATTTCATGGTGATACGGACGGAACCGTCATCCAGTATTTCCTGTTCGCTTTCGGGAACCTCCTCCGGATCGCCATGCGGCTCGCTGAAATATCCGCTGACCGCCATTTCGGACGCGAGTTCTTTCATCCCGTCGATTTTCAGCACGATGCTGATTTTCTCCGGATATACCACGATGTCTCCGACCACCATCTGAATGAGTTCATACCGCGCACCTGGAAACATAAATTTCCAAAGACCGGCGGCATCCCCCAGCGCGGCGACAATCTCATCTTCGGGAATGGAATCTTTGAGAAGCATCCGTTTTCGTTTTGCATCGGCGAGAAGACCGGACGCCCGTTTGATCTCATCGAAATTGACATCGCCTTTTAACGCGGTCTTTTTCAGGTCATCCAGTTGGGCTTGAAGAATCTCGCAGTCCCGGTCATAGTTTTTCCGCAGCAGTTCCTCTTTTTTACGAACGGCCAGCAAGGTCGCCCGAAGAACCGACGGCGCACGAAAAATTCCGACCAGCTGGGATATGACCGCGTGTTCCAAGTCGCCGGAAGGAACCCGCTTGATCGGGCAGTAGTGGTCTGGATTCTTGTTGCACTTGGAACAGATGTAATAACAGTATTTCCGGCCATCCTTCTTTGCGAAGGTCGGCGTTAATGCGCAGTTGCAGTGTCCGCAGCGGACATGTCCGCTGAAGGGATGGTTGTGAGTCATGTGCTTGACCCCGCGTTTCAGCGGGCTATTCGCTTCAAGCATCTCCTGCACTTTTTCCCATTGCGGCCGTGGGATAATCGCTTCATGCTCGCCTTCGTAAGTCTTATCATAGTGTGCGACAAATCCGGCATAAATCGGACTGGTCAGCACCCGGTGAAGCGATCCGGTATTCCATGGTTTCGCCGCATGGTGCTTGCCGGTGCTAATGGATTTCCATTCGCGTGTTTTCAGCCCCAGTCGGTTGATTTCCATTACGGTCTCGCAGATTGAGCCGAGCGCCATATACTTTTCGAAGATCAGGCGGACTGTTTTTGCCTCGTCCTCCTCAATGAGCAGTTTCTTCGTGTAGGGGTCGGTTCGATATCCAAGCATCGGAACGCCGCCGCAGAACTTTCCCCGTTTTTTGCCGCCGTCAATGGAGGATTTCACCCGGTCAATAATC
>CAZHPP010000613.1:0-2369 GCA_964534535.1 uncultured Victivallales bacterium
CGGCATAATAACTGAACTCTCTTTCCAAGTCAGTGCCATTTTGGCAGTCTTGTCTATTTAGTTTCGGGAAAAATTCTTTTACCGGCTTCCCCCAATAAATATCCAGTCTTCCGGAAACATTTTCCACGGTGTATTTGACTCCATAAGCGTCCTTTTGTCTGTGGATCGGGAAATCGGACTTTGAATAAATCGTTACTTCGTAGGGCAGCTTTCTGAAGATCATTTCCCTGCATTCGTGATCGGGGCGGACAGTGACCGAGGCATTTTGCAGTCCGCGCAGAGAGATGTGCCTCACAAGTCCCGGACTTTGATGGGTTTCTTCCTTGCAGAGAACAATGCCATCCTTTCCCTGATGCACGAAAATGCGGCATTCCAGCAGACACCATTTGTCAATGGCGTATTCGGCACTGCCGTTCCTGAGGTATATATCGCGTCCGGTAAAAACCGGGGCGCCATCCGGCATTCGGAAAGAACAGCGTCCAGTTGCGCATTCCGCGAACCCCGCGGCATACAGGGCATTGTCATGGAAGTGGAAAATCATGCGCGGGGCAAGACGCCTTCCTTCAAATTCAATGCTGCTGAATCCGATTTCCCAGCCGGCCAGTCCGGCAAATTCGCGGAAGAAGCGCGCAGTATCAAAATATTCCATTTCGGGAAGAACTGAGAGATTGCTTTCTTCGTAGGAAAACGGATTGACACATTTGAACCAGAAGACATTTCCACGGCGCATTGCGGCGGGTCTCCGGAGCCTGCCGCCGTCCTGAAGGAATTCATGCAGGACCTCGGCTTGGGAGTCTGGAGCCGCCGCAAGGTCGGCCGGGCCGCCGGAATATTCCGGAGTCAAGCGGATTTTCCCGCGTCCTGGGATAACCATTTCTCCGGAAACCGCTTTCGCCTCCACAAGACCAAAGAGTGAACGGAGATACTTGCCGTTTGCCGAACCGTAGAAGATGACAGTTGCCCCATCCTGCGCAAGGGAGACAAGCTTTTTCGCCGCCATTTCCGAAATCATGGAGGGCGCCGCCAGAATTCTGCCCCGGAACATCTTCGGATCCAGTTTCAGAAAATTTGTACTGGAAATGACGGTGTTAAGCGGGAAGCCGTCGTTGATGGCACTGATCATCTGCTGATCCGAAGCGAAGATTTCGCTTAGATTCCTGCCTGCATAAAGCGCGTCATGAAACTCATCGAAGGGATAAACCCAGACGAACGGTCCCGGCTGATCCGGGAGAATCCGCAGGGCCTCCTGAATATGGACAATCGTTTCACGCGGGACGATGTCCGGTGTGTGTCCCCATGCATCGTCAACCGAAAGGAAGTAAATGGCGGAGGGGGGGGCCATTTTCCCGTCTGAGTCGATTCTCCCGCAGGAGAGCGGCATGAAGATGTCCATCGGCATGCGGCCGTAACGGTCGAGCCAGGGCGAATTGAGCCACCATGGGTCGTGGGGGTAGAAACGGAACGGGTAGCCGTTGACCGCTGGAATCTCGGCGATGTGCGAAAGCCATCCCGCGAGTTCGAGTCCGTAATTCCCGTTCAAGGCGGCCCATGGCGAATTGACGGGAGCCTGAAGATTTTTTACCTCTCTGTAAATTTCGCGGAGAGGTACGCCGTCGGATGAAATGTCGATTCCCGTGCTTGTGTTTGTTCCGCGGGTTTCGATGCGGCGATTTGGACATTCCCTGCGGAAGTCTTTCCAGAATCTCAGGACACGTGCGCGGGTGAATCCTGACAGAGATTCATCAAATTTTTTCCCGTCGAAAAGAACACCGGTGAATCCCCAGGTTTCCATTCCAAATCCGAGTCCGTTGGAGGCCCAGAAGAAATCGAATCCGATATCCTTCATGAAATGCTCAGCCTGAGCTCCGAGAAATGTGCCGAAGGAAGTTCCTTCCGGAATGCCGTCTGGAAATGCAGCGTAGCATCTGGAATCGGTGTGCAGCAGCGCGGCGCAGTAAATGAAGCCAAGGTTGTCATTCCGCATCTTCCCCAGAATTTCGGGATGCCATTGGTATTTGAATCTGGAAAGGGCAAATTCCGGTCCGGGATCAAAGGTGGTTCCAACCTCTAGTTCGCGACTGTAGATTTTTCTGAATGTGCTTTTCAGCGTGGAGACAAGCATCCGGAGCATTCCGTAAGTCCAGATCGGCGGATTTTCCATAAACAGCCGTGCACATCCATGCAGAGAAACTTCCCGGCGCTTCTCTCCCCTGGTCTTGCATTTGACATTGGGGTTGCCAAGATAACGTGCATAATCGAATTTGCTTTTCGGCTTTCCATCGTATTCCAGCAACTCCGACCCGTCGCCGGTCCAGAGCATGACGCGCACGTTTTCTCCATTTTCCCAAAGCTGTTCCCACTGATGGAAA
>CAZHPP010000614.1:0-2368 GCA_964534535.1 uncultured Victivallales bacterium
GTCCGGAAACGAGGATGCCGGGGCGTTTTCCCGCGCCCGTCTTCACTTTCGTGATGCGGGGAGTTCCGAAGACGCCCGTGTTGGCCGCATCGAGAAGGGCCATGGCCTTGACTGCGATGCTTCCGCATTCGAGCACGAGCGAGGTGAGTTCCTGCGCCGTATGCTCTTCCGCGGTCGCGGCGAGTGCGCGGAAGATGAATTCGTAGATCGAATCATCCTCTTTCCCGAGCATGGCGGCGTGGTCCGTGTAGGCTGCGATTCCCTTGATTCCGTAGGTCAGCAGTTCGCGGAGCGAACGGAGATCTTCGTTCCCGCACGAAAGCACGCCGAGCGGAGCGGAAACGTCCGTCGTCCCGGTGAGTTCGCGCGCCTTTTCCAGCTGCGCTTCGATCCGGGCGTCGTCGAAGTTCGCGTTCGTGATCGTCATGAAGAGGGACTGCACGGCGAAGAGTCCGAGTTTCCGGTCGGGCTTCTTTGTGAGCGCCAGAATTTTCAGCTGGCGCAGAAGTTCGTCCATGCGGTTGGCGGTTGCGGCCTTTTTGCCGCACATTCCGGCCATGGTGCACCCTGTGTTGCGGCAGGTTTCCTGACACTGAAAGCAGAACATCTGATCCGTCATGATTTCTTCTCCTTCGTTGAAGTTTTTTATTGCTGGACAGAACCGTTGATTCCGATGATCTTCACATGAATTTCCATTTGCTTCCCGGCGAGCTGCAGGGCGTTCCGGACGATTTCCACCGTCCCGCCGCAGCAGGGAACTTCCATCCGCGCGACCGTGACCGAGCGGATTTCATGGGCCCGGAAAATCTCCGCGAGCTTTTCCGCATAGCCTTCCGTATCGCCGTCGAGCTTGGGACAGAATATGATCAGGATTTTTCCGTCGAGCAGGTCTTTGTGGAACGCGCCGTATGCGTGCGCCACGCAGTCGGCGGAAACAAGCAGGTCGGCATTGTCGAAGTATTCCGCGGAGGGATTCAGCAGCTTCAGCTGGACGGGCCACTGCCGGAGCGCGGAGGCGCCGCCGGAAAGTTCGCCGCGCGGCGGTTCGATCTTCTTCGCCATCGTTCCGGGACATCCGCAGGGGAGCTTCCGGACCGGAACCGGGATTCCTTTTTCCTTCAGGAACCCGACTGCTTCCTCATAAAGTTTGAATTCGCCGTGCGACTTCAGGTGCGCAAGGTGCGCCGCAATGGTGTTCGCCCCCTGAGCCGCAATTTTTTCCATGACCTTGCGCTCGTCATAGGGTTCCGTCTCGCGTCCGACTGTGCGGCTCGGTCCGGTCGGACAGGTTCCCAGA
This sequence comes from uncultured Victivallales bacterium, assembly GCA_964534535.1. Taxonomy (GTDB): domain Bacteria; phylum Verrucomicrobiota; class Lentisphaeria; order Victivallales; family UBA1829; genus CAZHPP01. Next base: position 1,298 of record CAZHPP010000614.1, read on the forward strand.
CAAGCTCCCAGACCGTCGCAGAACAGGTCGCTCACCAGCCGGGCCTTCCCGTCGATGATCTGCAGTGCGCCTTCGGGACAGTTCGGAAGGCATTTCCCGCATCCGTTGCATTTTTCTTCATCGATTTCGATGATTTTCCGTTTCATGGTTTCATCCTCCCCTTGTTACGGTTTGAGAAGTTGGACAAGCGTTTCGATCAATTCGTTTCCTTTTTCCCGCAGACTGAATGCTCCGTTCGTCATTCCCCACTGTTTGACCAGCAGCCGGAACGGCCCGATCAGAATCCGGAACAGGGTGTCCGGCGCAATTCCGGAGCGGACTTCGCCGCGCTTCTGCGCCGCGGCGAGATGCCGGCAGAGCGCCTCCTTGTGGTGATGCATCATGGCGGAGAGCTGACCGGAAAATTCCGGATCGTCCATGAAGAGCTCTTCGGAGAACATGATCTTTGCGAGTTCCGGCGTTTCCATGACCTGTTCAATCCTGCGGTGAATAAAGTTCGTGACGGCCTTCAGACCGGTGCAGTCTTCCGTTTCCGTCGGGACGGCCTTGTCAAATCTGCCGATCATGGCACGGATGATTTCCGCCTTGTTCCGGAAATGACGGTAGATGGCCGGTTCCGTGACCCCGATCTCGCGGCTCAGGTTCTTCACCGTGAGATTCTGAATTCCGCCTGCCGCGGTCAGCCGCATTGCCGCATCGATGATTTCGTTCTGGCGTTTCGTCAGCTTCATGGAATTCCCCTTGTTAGTTATCGATCACTAACAATATACACGCATCGGGAAAAATGTCAAGGGCGGAAATAAAAAAATGGCTATGTTCTGTGTGATGACTGATTTTTATTCCTCTGGGTTAATACCTCGCCCCTTGGGGCGGTTTTCGATTTTTGAGTTTCTTGGGGTCCCGCTATTTCCACCCTGGAAGGGTGGAGGAATACAGCCGGGGGTGAGCGAAGCGCAACCCCCGGAACCGGTCAGGCGTCATACGAACCCTGAAGGGGTTCCGGAAAACCATGATTTATCCGGCTGTTTCGAATTCGGAGCGGCTTCAGTCCCTTTGGGACGCGGGTCGCCC
>CAZHPP010000615.1:0-2353 GCA_964534535.1 uncultured Victivallales bacterium
CCCGGGAACCGCTGGTGAAAATCCGCCTTCATGATGATTCGGAAGGCGCCATTGTTTCGAACTATCCCGGACGCTGGGTGAACGATTCCTGTCTTGTCTGCCTGAATGCGTTCCTTCATTCGCCGGACGACATCTGCAGAATGACATGTGCCCGTTCGATCGGGTTCACAATCCGCGCCATGCCGCTGAAAGGCACGGCATATTTCATCTGGCATCTGCTGACCCTCGGTTTCTTCTGGAAGACTCTGTCCGGGTGGAGGGCCATCCCGTATCTCTTCCATATCTTCTTTTCCAAAGTCAGGGGGAAAATACTGATGTATCTGAACCGGACACCGAGGTGCGCGTCATGAAACAGGTCACTGTGATGGGAATGTACCTGAAGCCGACGGACTGCATGGGCAGGGACGACGGCGGCACTGGCTATGGCAATTATCTGGGATATCCCGGCGTAATTCTGGCAAAGAAACTTTCCGCCATGGGCTTTTCCCTGCATTCGGAATCCGAGCTTCCTCCGGAGAAGGCGGAGATCGTTCTGTGCATCGACCTGACTGCAAAGCTGCTGGAACGGATTCGCGCTCTGCCGGAGAAGACGATAAAAGTCCTGATCGCCATGGAAACCGTGATTACGGCACCTCTTTCCCATGACGGACGGTGGGTCGTTCCCGAGCCTTTCTGGCATGACGTCCTGACCTGGAACCGGAGCTTCGAATCTCCGGCAGTCCATACGTTCGACATCCCCGTCGCGGGAGCGGATGTTTCCGAGCGGCTGCCGCTTCATCCGCCGTGCACATCGGGAACGGGGGCGGTTGTCGTGACCAATACGCTGAATTATGCGGGAACGTTATATGCCAGACAGAATCTCTTCCGGAATGCCGCGGCTGCCGGAATGGTCGATATCTTCGGCAAGGCCTGGCCGGTTTCCCCGAAGCGGCATATGTTCGGACAGACGGACGACAAGCTGAAAGTCCTGCATGAACACGCATATTGCCTGATCATTGAGAACACATGGGCTCCCGGCTATGTCACAGAAAAACTGCCGGATGGAATCCTCGCCGGAGTGCCTTCGGTCTACTGGGGGGATTTTGAAACTGCGGAACGCCGTTTCCCCGGGACATTTGTCCGTCTCCGGGAAATTTCAGCTGCCGGCCTGAACGATGCGGTCTCCAGGCTGTTCGCAGATTACGGCGGCATGCTGAAAAACATTGCCCGCGCAAGGGAGGAATCCGTGCACTGGTGCGATTCCTACTATGCCGCCGCCATGGAAGTCTTTCAGCGGCTGAGGTGAGAGAGGGCCCGGTTCGGACATCCGCGGATGTCCGCGCTGTCCATGCCGGCCTGGATAATCTTCATGCCGTTCGGCGGTGATGACAGTCGTGACAGGCGGCAGATTCATGAACGATCCGTTCCCTGCGGTTTTGATTCATTCTTTTCTCATGAATACTGTAACCCCGGCGGAGTGCTTTTTTAAATGATTTTCACGTTCTTGTCAGGTTCCGCATCCAGTTGAAGCGGTTGATCTTGACGAGCGCCACGAAGCATTTCGTGATCTGATCCGAAACCAGCAGAGCAAAGACCACCCACGCCGGAGCATGGAACCAGAACAGCGCAATCGCGCCCGCCGGAAGAACCCAGCAGAACACCCAGAACGTGTCGTTCTTGAACACGAACGCCGTATCCCCGCCCGCCTTCACCAGTCCGAACAGCGACGGCGCCTGATAGCACCGTCCGATGGAGATCACGGCGAGCACCATCATGAACTGGACCGCCACATGATACGTTTCCGGCGTGAGCACGTAAAGCGAAAGGAACGGCCTGTAGATCAGCAGGACCAGTCCGGAACTGAAAACGCCGATCCCGAAAAAGACGGCCTGCATGGTTTTTGCATACTGCCTCACTTTTGCGAATTCCCCCGCGCCGATGGCCTTGCCGACGGTGATCCCGGTCGCGGCGGCGAGCCCCCATACGCCCATCCAGAGCACGCGGTCGAGCATCCCCGTGATGCTGGCGGCGGCGATCGCGCTGGAATCGAGATGCCCGATCAGGAAGCTCTGTCCGGACTGGTTCACGGCCCAGACGCACTGGCCGAGCATCAGGGGAGTTCCGTATTTCACCAGGTCATGGAAGATTGCGGGATCCCAGCGCCGGAAGTCGATCAGGCGCAGATGCAGGTTCCGGTCGATCTTCAGCACGAAATAAAGCACCACGGCGAGTTCCACAATGCGGGAAAGGTCGGTCGCGGCGGCCGCTCCGGCGACTCCCATCGCGGGGAATCCGCAGTGCCCGAAGATCATGGCCCAGTTCAGGAAGATGTTCACGCCGAGCGCGGCTCCGGAACAGTAAAGCCCGATCCGCA
>CAZHPP010000616.1:0-2351 GCA_964534535.1 uncultured Victivallales bacterium
AGTTCCGGCAGAAGGATCTGCGGCAGTCCCCACTGCCGGCTGAAATCGACCTTCAGATTGTCGATGTCCCCGAAAATATGGGCATAATAGTAATCGCCGTTTTTCGAGAGATCGCGCTTGTCCGGTTCCTGATACCAGTAGTAATGATTTTCGCCGAAGAGCACCATGTCGAAGCAGGAAAGCCCCGGCGCATAGCGGGATCCGGTATTGTGCGCGAGCATATTGGCCTTCGGATCGCGCGAGCGGATCAGCGCGCGCGAACGTTTGAAGAAGTTCCTTCCGAGCTCGATGTCGAAGACGGGGCGCTGTTTTCCGGAAGAGTCAACGGCGCTGAATTTGCACGGAGAGGCGATCCCGTCGAAATAGACTCCGTTGGCGCCGCAGTCCAGCACGGAGGCGACGGCCGCAACTTCGTAATTTGTAAATTCGGGCGTCGGGTACACGGCCACGGTGATGTCTTTTGAAGGAATGCCGTGAAGTTCTTCGCGTTTGACCCCCATGGCTTTCGCTAGGCTGGCGGCGTCGGTGAAACGCTGGGCGTCCGCGGGAATCCTGACCGGACGGGTCCGGTATCCCGGTTTGGCCTCGTTCCGCTCGCAGATTTCGCGGAGATACGGGTCTTCCAGAACAAAACTTCTGCCGTCTTTTTCATAAAGCGCCGTATGGGTGACCAGACAGGGGGCCTTGTAGGCCATGCGGTCGCGTCCTTCCGCCTTGTCCCGGGCGGCGATCGCCTTCATATTTTCGATGTCGGCCATCCAGAGGTTGTTGTGGATTTCCGTCCGGGAGGTGCGCCACATCTGCCAGTAGATCATCTTGTTCCCGTCAGTCGGGACATATTTTCCGTAGCGGGTACGGATTCTCCACGCGCGCCAGTTTTCCGGCATGCGCCGCAGCGGGGTCGTGATGAAATAGAAGTGATAGGTCTCCGGCTTTTCCAGCCTGACCTGACGGTCGATGAGGTTGTACGTCAGCACGGAAGATGCGGGATTGAAAACGATTTCCTTTCCCGGCATGTTTTTCCAGTTTGCACCGGTCGAGAAATTCAGCGAGATTCCGTAATGCGTGTTCCCGATCCAGAAGTCGGGCGCAAATTCGCATTCGAACGGGCTGTTCCCTTTCAGATTGAAGCGTGGGCGCCTGCGTTCCTTTTCCAGTCCGGAAACGGGACGGTTCAGCGGTTCGTAGTTCAGCGCGATGAGTTTGTCGTCGCGGAGTTTCAGCGGAATGTCAAGCGCAAACTTCCTGAGTTCCAGCGGCTTTTTCGGAATCAGCGTGACCGTGTACCGGAGCGCGAAGTCGAATTCCGCCGTGCATTCGATCCTGATCTCGGCGTCTCCTCCGTTCAGAATGGAGCTGCCGCAGACGGTGTTCTTGCCTGTCATTTTCAGGGATCCCTGCGATTTTTTCAGCGGGACGGATCCATTTTCTCCGGCCAGTTCGAAGTGTGCCGGCCCGGTCAGGATCTTTTCATCGCTGATCTCGATGGAAGCCGGAAGCATGTCGTCCCCGAAGGTAATGCTCTTGAAGTCCATTCCGACGGTCCTTCCGCAAAGTGCCAGCGGTTTCAGGCCATAGCCGGGTTCGATGTAATCCGGGGAAAGTCCTTCCATGCCCAGCCGGTTTCCGCTCCATGCCGGCGCCTTTTCTGCGGAACAGAGCAGGGCGGCGGAGCAGAAGACTCCGGCAATGCATATCTTGACTGACGGTTTCATTGTTTTTCGTTCCTTCCTTTTGAATCGGGTATCTTTGCAGTTGTGTGCTTCTTACCGGACAAAACGGCTCCACGGCGAAAATTTCGTGAGAGCCACATAGGGCGTAAGAACCGTGTAGCAGTTCAGCGGATCGGAAACCGTCACGGGTGCGACGTGTCCGTCTCCCCATGTGATGTTGACCCGGTTGCTGTGAACGGCATACGGCATGCCGCCGATTCCGCCGGTATTGTAGAAGAAGTTCAGTCCGTAGGTGCCCCAGTTCGTGCCGAGCGTTCCGTGATAACTGTCTGCATAAATGATTTTCTTTGACGGATCTTTGATCTCGCCGTCTTTCGCAGGGTATCCCTGTGCGGCTCCGGATGCGTAATAATAGCTGGTCCCGATGTGATAATAGTTGTATCCGTAGCTGATTCCGATGTCTGCCCAGGCCTGGTTGATGTGTGTGCGGGAGGGACAGAAGAAAACCCGCTTGTTGTTCAGATAGCCGTCGTTCAGCTTGATATACCATGAAATCCGGTCGCCGCTCCACTTGAAGGCAACGTAATATCCGTCGCATTCGCCGATGTACTGCAGAGTTCCGAGCGAAATCTGTTTCTGGTTTCCGATGCAGGAAGCCTGTTTTGCGGTTTCCCTGGC
>CAZHPP010000617.1:0-2347 GCA_964534535.1 uncultured Victivallales bacterium
AGGGGCTGCTCGCCCCTTGAACCCTCGGCAGGAGCACCCCCGCGCAAAAAATGCTTATTTTTTGATTCCGATACGTTATAGAATTGTATTGCTTTTATATTGTTTGTTTTTTTATTATTACAAAGATAATACAAGTTGTATATTGATAATTTACAAATTTATGCTATAATATGGTTCATGATTTTGTTCAAAAGCGGTTGACAACGGACGGGTAGGATTGTCTCCGCACCAAATCAATAAACAATCATATGAAAGGAATTGAAATGAAAGAACAGTTCATGTCCAAATCTGAACTTGTGGAGCTGCTCCCGTGGAGCCGGAACGTGGTGACGAACATGATCCGGGCAGGCGTGTTCCGTCCGCTGGCGAACCCGGTCGGGCGGAAGCACTCGAAGCAGTTCTTCTGGCGGCCGCAGGTGGAAAAGGCTCTTGAGCGCATGATCGGAGAGGAGAGAAAGGAGAGGCACGCATGAACGTCTTTTCGGAAATGGGGTGTCCGGAGTGTTTCGGACGCGGCAGCGTGACCGGTCTCTGCCGGGAGTGTCCTTATGAACAGTCGTGCCGTTTTGCCTTTCAGGACTCGGTCCGGACGAAGAACGAGGATGCGAAATGGGAAAACGCCTGCGAATTCTATGACAACTATGCGCCGCAGACGCAGGGGATTCTTCCGGTGGACATTACGGAGGAGCGGCCGTATACCCACGACGAGGTGGTGTCTCTGGCCGCATTTCTTCTGCGGATCGGCAAGGACCGCAAGCTTGGCCGGATTCTGAAGGCCAAACTGAGCGGGGCAAAGAGTTTTGCCGAAATTGCGCGGAGGGAGGGCGTGACGCGGCAGGCGATCCACAAACGGGTGGGCAAGGAACTTGCAAAACTGCTCGGGTTCAAGAAGCGGCGTCTGACCGATTCAAGACTGCTGGACCTTGAGACGCGGGAATTTGCATTGCTCAAACTGCTGCGGGGCGGCTGTTCCGACGATGAAATCCTTTACGAGATGAATCTTCAGCGCAGCGAACTACGGAATCTGAAGGAGCGGCTGGAATGGAAACTTTCGCGCTTTACCTGAGGGCGGAAAGCACGGCGGTTCCGGCGGCGGCAGCGGTCTCCACGCGGAGAATCCAGCCGCCGATCCGGAGCGGTTCCGCCGCAGTCTTCAGCGCCGCAAGTTCCGAAGGCGAGAACCCGCCTTCGGGGCCCACGAACCATGCGGCGTCTCCCGAATCGAAATGGACTTCGGCACCGGAATCCACGCTGCCGTAAAACAGTCTTTTGCAGTGTTTCGCCGCATCCGCAAGGGAGTCTGCGAACTTCAGCGGGGCGGCTGCTTCCGGAAGGAAGGGATTGCCGGACTGCTTGCAGGCTTCGAACAGCGCGTCGGTCCAGCGTCCGGCCACGGAGGAGGAGTCCGGTTCGGAAATGCCGAATTCGCAGAGCACGGGGACGATCCGCCAGACTCCGAGTTCGGTGCATTGGCGGAGCACGATGTCCATTTTCTGGCGGCGCGGCGGCGCAATATAAAGATGAATGCGTTTCTGCGGGACGGGGATTTCCCTCACGCATGAGACCTGAAGGATGCGTCCGGGCAGGATTTCCGCTTCGGCGAGAAAGCCCAGCCCGTCGAGCAGGCCGACCGTTTCGCCGGGCTGGGCGCGCAGAATCCGGAACAGATGCGTTTCCTCGGCGCGTTCGAGCGTGATTTTCGCGCCCGGGCGCACCGTTTCGAGCGGACCGGTCCGGAAACAGCGCAGGGACATGGTCAGACCGCCGGCTTGAGCGAAATCGTCAGCGTGTGCACTGTATCGGCCACACAGCGGCTGCGATAAGCTTCCCGGATGGAATCGGAGCCGAACCATGCGAAGCGCGCATCGTCTTCGAAGACGTTTTCCGGTTTGGAGACGGTGCCGCTGACTTCGAGAATGGAGTCCGGCACGAACACCTTTCCGGAGGCGCAGCGGACCTTCGCATAACGGATTCCGGCGCCGCCGCAGCCGTGCATTTCGATTCTGAGCGCCTCGGGTTCGCCTTCCGCTTCAAACGCAAGGAAACGGTCGAAGAGCGCGGAATCCTGCGGCGCACCTTTCCAGACTCCGGATCCGACGGGAATCCATTTTCCCGCAATGCGGAGCGAAACGGAGGTCTTTTCCGCGCCGTAGAAGCACGGCAGGGCCATGCCGAGACGGATGAACGAACCGCGCTCCAGATTTTTCTTGAAGAGCTGGAGTTGGTCCGAAAGCCGTTTTTTATTTGAGGAAACGACGTTCGGTTCGATTCCCGAACGGTCGTTTTTCCAGTATTTCGTCATCCCGGCGAGATACTCCATGAAATCGGTGATTGCGGCGGAGACCGC
>CAZHPP010000618.1:0-2343 GCA_964534535.1 uncultured Victivallales bacterium
AGCATGTGTTCTTTAACTTGTCAAGCATTCTGAAAAAAATATTCGCAGCAATGGATGTCCTTTCGGCAGAACTTTCTGATGCGCAATCCGCCGGAGCACTTTCTGATTCTGCTTTTTGACGGGCAGTTTCTCCGCAGGCATCAGGGGCTGCAGCTGTGCCGACATCTCGCCCATCTCTTCGGCGTGAGTTTGAGCGTCTGTTTCTGTGAGCGGCCATCGTCTTTGCTGAGCTGGAATCTGATGACCACATGATCAATGTCCCGGCAAAACTTCAACCGGTACATTTGGAGTCTCGCGTCCTTCAGAAAACGCATTTTCGGGCAGACATGCTTTTTTTACCGAACCACAGCCAGCAGAGCAGAAGAAAGAGCAGAATGCGGGAAACGGGCATCGCCAGCCATACGCCGTTCATGCCGAAAAAAACCGGCAGGACAAACAGACACAACGGCAGTGCGGCAAAGGAATCCCCGTAGGTCAACAGAGAGGAATCCAGTATTTTCCCCGTCGACTGATAATATACCGCCGCGACCCGGATGACGCCGAGAAGGATGAACGCGCTCGAACTCAGCAGGATTCCATGCGAAGCAAGCCGCGCCGTTTCTCCGCTCAGGCCAACCCATTCCGGCATTACATGACGCAGGGAAAAAGAAAAAAGCATCAATCCGATTCCAAGAATGAAAGCGGTCCAGTACCCATACCTTCCGGCCTGATTCTGCCGTTTGAACTGCCTCGCCCCGAAATAATACGCGGCAAGCGGCTGGACCCCTTCCGCCAGACCGAACATCAGCATGGATCCGAGCGATTCCAGTCCGGCGATCATGGTATACGCGGCCAGCCCGACTTCATGTGCATAGCGGAGTGCCTGGAAATTGTGGAGAAACAGCATGACGACGACCGAAAACGAGTTCCCGAAGATCGGAATGCCGGCAACAAAGATTTCCTTCATCATCCGCCATTCGGGAACCCAGTCCCGCCGTGAAAGCTTCAAATCGGTTTTATGGAAGCAGAAATAGAGGATTCCCCCGATTGCCGAAATTCCCTGACTGGCAATGGTTGCCGCTGCCGCGCCCGCCGCGCCCCATTGGAACTGCATGATGAACAGCCAGTCCATCACGGCGTTGCCCAGCAGTCCGATGACGATCAGCACTGTGGAAAGCATGGGCTTCCCGTCGTTGCGGACAATCGCGACAAGTTCCATCATAAGCATGGAAACTCCGGAACCGCCGATCATGATGACAGAATAGATCCATGCGTTCGCCATCAGTTCCTGCGTGGCACCGAATCCGCGCAGAATCCACGGAAGGAGCGGAATGACCGTCATGCAGACAAGGAACACGGTTCCTGCGGTCATGAGAATCATGTCAGCAAAGATTTTCCTTGCATAACCTGTTTCGCCCGAGCCTCTTGCCTGAGAAATCAGTGCCGCGGCTCCCATGCCGTAGGCGTCTCCGAATGCGGCGATGACCATGATCAGAGGCCACGTCAGGGCTACGGCAGCAAGGCCGAGTTCTCCGGTTCCGCGGCCGAGGAAAATGGTGTCGACAATGCTGAAGGAACCGCCGATCAGCATTCCGATCATGGAAGCACCCGTATACTTGCAGAAAAGTTCGAAATTACGGGTCATCAGCGTATTTCCATGGATTCCGGACAATCCCTGATTGCTTCATAATACCGTCTTGAAAGATCAAGGAACTGCTGCTGTTCCCTGGCGCTCAGGGCGGAGAGCGCGCGGGCGTCTGCCCGGTCAGCGGCGGCGAACACTTCCTCTGCGAATTTTATGCCGCGTTTTGAAAGGACAATGAGTTTTTTTCTGTGATCGGTCTTCTGTTCCTTCCGAAGAATCAGTCCGCGGCTGCTGAACTCCCGGAGGATCGGCGTTACGGTCTGTTTGATGCCGCCGAGCCGTTCGGCGAGCCGGTTGGGTTCAATGCCGGCCGGTTCGTTTTTCAGATAATACAGCGCGTTGAACATGCCTGCGGAAAGATTCCAGCGCCTGTAAATGCGCAGATAAATGTTTCCCGTCGCGTCCCACAGATCAATCAGTTCCTTCTGGATTCTTCGCATCGAGCCGGGCATTGCAGTTCTCCCATTGCCGCAAAAAGCAGTAAATTATCATTTACTATAAATCATCAATTACCATTTGTCAAGCAGGAAGCGGAAAAAATCTTCTGTTCTCCGGAACAATTTCAGCTTTTTGCGTCCGCCCCGCCTGCGAGTCTGCCCGGGGCGAAGGAAAGTCTGCCGGGTGCCGCGTCTTTTGCGCAATATGACTTCTTCCCGATGCGAAACAGCGCGTATGCTCTGTTCCCGACTTTTCAAACGATGCAAAAAAATCAGTGGAGA